>CAVECM010000053.1:0-14315 GCA_963614095.1 Bacteroidaceae bacterium | reverse complement strand
ATCGCAGGATACAGCGAACGAAGTTCTTTTGACAAAGCATTCAAAAGTGCTTACGGAAGCAGCCCGGCACAGTATTTAAAAGGGAATCGTAAAGTATGCCTCACTGATCTTCTGAAAATAGATTCGATTCAATGCAACTTTTCAGATTCGACACCAAAAGACAACATCACAGCCATGGCTGCAGAAAGCCCTGCGGATAATCACAAAGGAGACTACACGAAAATGAATATTAATGTAAAGAAAAAAGAAGATGTAAACAAATTAAACAAATACCTGACACAATCTCTTCAGGCACTGTATAATCTGACACTGCCGCAGATAATGTTCGCAGAAATGTATTGTGATGATGACGTCAGTATTTATATGGCATGCAGTGCACTGGAAGAGGAATACAAAAACTTGCAGCCTGAAGACTTCGATGAATTTAACAGAGATTGTTACTTTTTAACAATACATCATCGTTTCTCTAAAGAGATTGCAGAAAAAGTCGTATCCGATATAAGAAAAAATCCGATGCTGGATATTCATCAGACAGATATTGATTATATTCAGGCTATAGCAACATCAATATCCATGCAAGACAAAGGGCTGGCAGATTAATCCCCTGCAAGCTGTATCAGCAGATGTTTGTATGATTAAAATCTGCAGCCGCATGCGGCAGCAGCTGTATTGCATAAGCAAAAGAATGTCCGAGGCATGTCAATATCACATTGGCATTCACCTCGGACGTTTTTCATTTATTTTACGATTAAAGTTCTTCAATCATATCATGCTTCAGCTTCCACAGATTGTATGAAAGATCCACGTAATATGTCTGCGGGTTTTCAAAACGCTTCATCTCATCCCACATCGCGTCGAGCTGCTGTGCGCAGTACGCCTTTATTTCATCTATCGAAGGAGATTTGTATACACACTTGCCGCCCTCAAAAATCTGTTCGCGCAGATTCTTTACATAATAATTCTTTATCGTCTTGCGCTTCCACACTGCGTTCGGATCGAAAATCTCAAATTCATCATTCTCCGGAATAACCTCTCCGTTAAGAACAATCAGATCGGCAAGCGCTCTGTGACTGTCCTTATCGAAAAATCTGTAAACACTCTTGAAGCCCGGATTTGTGATTTTTTCCACGTTCTCGCTCTTCTTGATTTTAGGAATCATCTTGCCGTTCTTTTCAAGCGCAGAAAGCTTGTATACACCGCCGAAAACAGGCTCTGAGCTGGCAGTTATCAGTCTCTCGCCTACTCCGAACGAATCGACGCATGCTCCCTCTGAGAGAATATCCCTTATCAGATATTCGTCAAGCGAATTCGAAACCACAATCGAACATTCCTGCAGCCCTGCATCATCCAGCATTTTTCGCGCCTTCTTTGTAAGATATGATATATCACCGCTGTCGATTCTGATACCCATCTTTTCAGGCTTCATTTCCTTGAATACCTTTATGGCTGCCGGAACGCCGGATTTCAGTACATTATATGTATCGACGAGCAAAACGCAGTTTGTCGGATAAATCTCGGCATATTTCTTAAATGCTTCATATTCATTGTCGTACATCTGCACCCAGCTGTGGGCCATCGTGCCCATTGCAGGAGTTTTGTATTCTCTGTCTGCGATAGCACATGCTGTTCCTGCACATCCGCCTATATAAGCAGCTCTTGCTCCGTATACAGCCGCAGATACGCCGTGCGCACGCCTTGTGCCGAACTCCATGACAGGTCTTCCTGCTGCGGCCCTCGTTATACGGCTTGCTTTTGTGGCGATAAGACTCTGGTGATTAATAATAAGAAGCAGCATCGTTTCGATGAACTGCGCCTGCATCACCGGACCTCTTACGGTTATAAGCGGTTCCCCCGGGAAAATCGGGGTTCCTTCAGGCACCGCCCATACATCGCATGTAAATTTAAAATCTGCCAGATACTCGAGGAATTTTTCATCAAAAATCCCCTTGCCTCTCAGATACTCTATATCCTCATCAGTGAATTCGAGGTTTTTAAGATACTCAATCAGCTGTTCAAGTCCAGCCATTACAGCGTATCCGCCCCCGTCAGGTATCCTTCTGAAAAACATATCAAAATATGCTGTATCATCAGCCATATCACTGCAGAAATAACCATTTCCCATGGTTATCTCATAAAAATCAGTTAACATTGTCAGGTTCAGCTTTTCAATCATTTAACTGTTCCTCCATCTTACCTTTCTCTCTTATCACTATACATGATGACGCTATAACTATTGCTCCTCCTATGAACTGCGTTATTCCTATGGATTCTCCGAGCAGAAGCCATCCGAAAAACGTCGCACTGACCGGCAGGAAATTCGAAAACATCGCTGATACCGTAGGTCCCAGCAGTCTCAGTCCGTTGACCATTATGAGGAATCCGCATCCGGCACTTATCAGTCCGAGATAAATTATACCTCCTACTATGCTCGGTGTAAAAGTCTCAAGCGGCGGCATAGTATGCAGCGCGTATGGCCCTACAATGAGCAGCGTGCACAACAGCTGATTGAATGCCAGCGTAGGTCCCGAATATTTTCCGGCCACTGAGGTTGTTATGAAATTATAGCAGTTCCACGAAACAACCGCACCCATCGCAAGAAGATATCCTATCAGACGTCCCTGCAGCAAAGTTCTGAAATCAGTACCTATCACTATCGCTACACCTGTTATGCATACCAGTATTCCCAGCATTATTTTTGCTGTGAATTTCCTTTTGTATATAATTCGTTCAGCTATTATGGAAACAGCCGGAACAAACGATAATATTATAGTGATAAGTGACACCGGCAGATAATCCATTGCTGTGTATTCGCAGAAGAAATACAGGATTTCGCCCGTCAGCGAACACATAATAAAAAACGGAATATCCTTCGGTCTTATGACAGTCTTCCGATCCCGCTTGAGCTTGATAACCAGCACAAGCAGCAGACCCACCACATATTTGAGAAACAGCAGGTTCATCGGTGCCAGTACGTTCAGCGCATCCTTTGCAACAATATAATCAAGCCCCCAGAAGCATACCAGCAGACACATAAGTAAAAATGCCGTGCTTTTTTTCTTCAAAAAATTCACCACCTAATCAACATCTAAAAAAACACAAAATAAAGTTCAATTTAAAAACTGTTTTCAGCACGTCACTGTATATTATATCATCTATTTCAAGCCGCTACAATTGTTTATGGTTTTTACCATTTATAATAAACTGCACTACCGCATATAAAGCACAAAAAATGCGCATTAAAGTACCACATAGCTGTCAATTCTCTGTGCCATAAAAACAACCTTCGGACTGAACAGTTTTATCCTGCATCAGTCTGAAGGTTTTCATAAACTTCGTGATACTCTCTTTTCTGCCGAAGCTGCAGCCAGAAACAGCCCCGCTGCCAATCAATCATTTACCTGTATACAGTGTATCCCGGTATTATTACTGAAGGTTGTCTGAAATATCTGTTCTAGAGCAGACAACAGGTCCTTTATCCCAGATTGATGCACATGTTGATGTAATCGTGCACGCTTTCGGGATATCAATTTCTATCGATCCCCCGCTGAGCTTTCCCATGCCCTCTTCATCAATCGGCATCTTTGATACAATATACGCTCTCACTTCATTTTCGTTTGTCTCAACACCGCGCTCAGCGGCTTCTGCAATAATGGTTTTGAAGTATTCCGCCTCATCTTTCGGATTGGCTGATTTTACCGCCTCTGTAATTTCCGATTTGATTTTTTCATTCTCTATAAGCTCTTTGAATGTCATACCCGGACTCCTTTCTGCTGCAATATATTTACGGTTAATATTTCTTCATGCTCCAGCCAATCCTATTTTACTCCAGGAGGCTCATTCTCTGCAATCTTCTTTTTTATAATAAATGCAGAAGTATTTCAAGCTTTTAATTCTGACAGTAAATCATGTCCCCTTTGTGCTGCCTGCCGTCATCCGCTCTTTTGTTACGGCCGGTATGCGGCATATGAGCGCAGAATATGATATAATTCAGCCTGCGAATCTTTCAGCGGCTTTATGACTACCGTATTGCCGTCCTCTTTTTCCTCAAAAGTTGTTTTTCCGTCTTCTTCCACAGTCACAACACCGTGTACCGGATCTGCAAAACAGGAACCGGCGGAAGAATCCAGAGCATATACAGCCAGCAGCGGATCCCACCAGTGCTCTCCCACATTGCTCGGCACGTTGTCAGGATCCCATCTGCTGAAAGTCAGATACAAAAGAGAAGACGGCTGGTCTGCATAATCGGTCAGCACATCCTCCCTGACGCAGGGATAGTCCATGCCTGCTTCCAGCGGCAGCAGAACCAGGTCGCTCGGCCAGGTTTCCAGTACTTTTTTCGCCAGAGGAATATCGCCCAGCACATTATACTCCGCATATAAATACTCTCCGGGAGCATCTATCCTCGGCACCTTTTCAAAACAACCTGCCATAATGTACAGCGTTTTCACTTTGCTTTCTATAAGCTCTCGGCCCGTCAGGGGAGAAATTTCATCCGGTTCGGAATCCAGCAATTCCCCTATATTGCTTGCCATACCGACACAGATTATCACTGCGCTCTTATCCGGCAGCTGTGCCAGTGTTTCCCGGTATACCTCACATCCCGAGGGGCGGTCAGAAATATCTGTTCCGGTGCCATCCAGCAGCGGCGTACCGTCCGCTTTCTTTTCATCGGCTAAAGTGTAATAGGGCATGAGAACAAAAAGATCGCGGCTTCCCTCCACCAGACCCAGCGGTATATCATCCGCCTTATAATAATGCATGGCGCAGTCGAGAAAGCGCTGACTTTCCCGGTGCCTGGCACTGGACACAACAGCATCTATCTGACATACTCCATCTGCCTGCATAGCAAACAGTGCCTGCATAGCCAGCAGATCATCCGGACAGTTGCCCATGTCGGTATCAAATATTACATGAGAAACATCTTCCGTATTTTCCTGATCCGCATTCTCTTGAACCGCAGTGCAGCCGACTATTGAAACAGTAACTGTGAGCAGCAAAACCACTGACACAATTTTAATGAGTTTTTTCTTATTCATATTTCAATTTCCTTCCTGTTTTTCATCTACTTCCTGTTCATATAACTGATTGAAGCCAATGTCGGCATATGCACAGGGCAGATATCCCGGCAGGCCAGAGACTTGGAGCAGCCGGATGCAAAATGCTTCCGGTATTGTTTCCTGATTTCATCTCTGCGGTCAGCAGAAGCGGAGTGCAGCAAGTAGGATTCATTTGCCAGAAACGCACCAAAGAAGCGTTCCGATGATTTCACATAATTAGGGCAGACCTCCAGGCAAAGACCGCATTTGAGACACTTGCCTGCGGAATACTGATGGGGAAACTCCTTCTCCGATGATTTTCCCCGTGTGCCCAGATACATCATAGCTGTTTTTTCATATTCATGAATAACAGAGCGGTCCACTGCCAGATCACAGATTACCGGAAATTTGCTGAGTGGTTCCAGTATAAGCTCACCGGTATTGGGCACATCAACGAAAGTTCCGCATGCCAGCGCCGGATTCCCATTTATCACCATAGCACATCCTCCGCACATTTTCTGCATACAGCTGCACTCCCAGCGGATTCTCCTGCAGAGATTCCCGTTTTCATCGACCGGGTCGTCCCTGTAATTGAGCTGATCCAGAATCCCGGCAACCGTCAGCCTTTTATCACTTTCAAAATCAAAGGTCTGCCAATAAGCAGGCTCATCAGGAGATTCCTGCCTTTTAATTTTCAGTTTCATATTAATTGATTTCCTCCCGTTCCTGTTCAAAATGAATCCGGATTTCCTTGTCCCTGAACTCCGCCGCGGAATTTTTCTGATATTCCTCCCTCTGCTCCGGATAATCGGCCCGGTAATGAGCCCCTCTGGATTCCCTGCGTTCCAGAGCAGAAGAAAGAATTGCCTTGGCCAGAACAACCATATAGTATATACGATAATTCTCATAAAGAGAAACCGTCGGATCAAAACTGAGAGACTTTAACACATTCAAATAAAAATCAACTGATTCCAGCCCCTCTTTTAATCCTTCCTCATCTCGTACGATCCCAAGGTCATTATTCATGATTTTAGAAATCTCCTGCAGAACATAGGCTACCGGATATTTGCTGCGGCTATGCTGCATCTTATCGATAGCCTCCTGTTCGCTTTGAATAAATGTCTGAAAAAGTGCAGGAGTATTATCATTCAGAACAGGTTCCTTCTTTGAAATTGCGCAGGCGGCGGTTCTTCCTGAGTGAACGGCAGCCAGCAGAGAATTTCCTCCCAGGCGGTTGGCACCATGGTATTTGGAAGCGGCCTCGCCTACCGCATATAAGCCATGAATATTGGTTTCATGAGAAGCATCGACCTGTATTCCTCCCATAAAAAAGTGAATGGATGGAGCTACGGGGATTGAATTTACGGTGACATCCAGCTTCAGATAATCCTGACACAAAAGATACACCTCCTCCAGACGATTATGAATCAATTCTTTTCCCAGAAATGTGATGTCCAGATATACCTGCGAGGGACAATTATATATTTCTCTGGCGACAATATCCCGAGGCATAAGATTTCCCTTCTCCCCGTATTTATCCTCCATAAAATAAATACGCTTATCACCCTCCTGATAATACAGACGACCGCCCTCACCCCGTGCAGCCTCCGTAATCAGCATCCGTTTGTGATCCGTTTCTATAGTAGTGGGATGGTATTGTATGAATTCCAGATTGCGAAGCCGAACACCCTGGGTCAAAAGCCTGCCGGCTGCATAACCATCACAGAGCTCGGAACCGGTAGTTTTCCCAAAAAGCTTATTCAGGCCGCCGGTTGCAAATATCACGGCATCCGCATAAACAGGGATAAGCCTGCCGCTGCGCGGATAAAAAAACAGGGCGCCGCAGCATCTGCCGTCATAAATCAGAGCAGAATGAAAATACAGTCCAAGCCGTGTCTCAATTTTTCCATCAATTTCATATTCCAGACATTTGCGTGTCAGAGCAGTGACAATCTGTTTGCCTGTGGAAGCTCCCGCATATACGGTCCTTCTGCGGCTTTGCCCTCCGAAGGCACGAACTCGAGGCGAACCATCCGGATTACGATTAAACATAACACCTAAGTCGTCAAGCCACTTCAAATGCTCCGGAGCCATTTCACAGAAACGGAGAATTTCCTTTCGGGATTCCAGAAAGCAGCCGCCTTTAATGGTATCCTCAGCATGAAGAAGACAGGAGTCCTCTTCTCCGGCACTGCCGACTGCGGCATTGATTCCACCTGCAGCCATAACCGATTGGGAACGTTCTGATGTGAATGATGAGGCCAGAATAACCTGCTGATTCCCGGAGGCCGCCTCTATCGCCGCGGACAGTCCTGAAATTCCGCTGCCTATAACCAGTATTTTCATAGTGCATCAACCTCCGAATCCTGTCCACAGGACAATATATCTTGTCAGCGCAAAGCCGGTAATCAGCATAAGAGCCGCACACAAAACCATCATTGCAAAATCCGCTTTCTTTTCAGCCCGGTCTGATGCCAGCCATCCCATAGTAATCAGAGAACGACTGAAAGAAACCCCCAGATGAACAAAAATAGCTGCAAAGAAAAGAAGCTCTGTGATAAGTATAAAACACTTATCAGAAGCAGAAAGCGCAGTGCCGTTTACAATAAAGCCGAACGCCTTCACGTGCAGATGAAGCAGACAGATAATCACAATTCCGCTTGCACGCTGCAGGATAATCCGCTTGCTGCGGCGAGGGTACCTTGTTAACTGAGAACCATCGTGAAAAAAGAAAACAATGATGAGGCTGATCAGCACATGAAGAGCAGCTGCCGCAGCTGTAAACCACGCCAGCATTTTGCAGACAGAATAGTCATACCAGCCTGTCAGCATGGAGTATGACATGGTAAACAGGTGTCCGAACAAACATATTATAATAACCCATGAACAAACTGCATTGCATTTTTTTAACATATTACGCATCCTTTACTTTAATTTTTCAACAAGTAAAGTATACAACATCAGACAACTCATTTGTAATTTATTTCTGTCTCTGCTGATAAAAGATTACTGCTTTTTACCGTTCAGATGTAAGCATCAGACCATGGCACGTTGTTCAGGTAAGCGTCAAATCATGGCACATTACACTGACGCGGGTATCAGCACAAAAAACGGGTTAACATGAACTATTGCCCGTGTTAACCCATTAATTGCATTATTCTTCTGTTGATGACGAATAAACGAGATTCCCTTTGAAATACGTTCGGCGCACCTTTACATTATGAATATCCTCAGCAGGTATCGATGCGAGATTTCTGTCAAGGATAATAATATCCGCGGATTTTCCGACCTCGATGCTGCCTGTTATATCCTCAGCAAAGCTCTGATATGCACCCGAAATTGTACGGCTTTTTATAACATCCTTCATACTTACAATGTCCTGACCCGGATTTTTCTTAGGCGCCAGAACCGGATTTTTCTTAGGATTATATCCGCTGGCTGCACTGCAGAGTTTTCTTGTCAGGGCGTGCTCCATTTCGATGAACGGATCCGGCGGCGGCGTAACAGGAAAATCTGTGCCCGCAGAAACAACAACACCCGCATCGAGAAATCGTTTGTACGGATAAAATTCATTTGCACGCTTTTTACCAAGCGACATGTTCATCAGTTTCCGGTCGGATAATTTCATCGCCATCCACGTAGGCTGCACACATGCGATTATTTCATTTTCGCCCATGCGTGCAAAATCCTCCGGCTGCACATACATAAGATGTGCTATGACATTCCGGGTTTTTCTGCCTGTCTTTTTCTGCGCGTATTCATAAGCATCAATCGTATGCTTTACGGCACCGTCGCCCATTGCATGCGTATGAAGCTGAAATCCCGCGTCGACAAGCATCGGCATGATTTCTTCAAGCTCTTCCTTCTCCCAGTACGGGAATCCCCTGTATCCGCGCGGTTTTTTCAGTATTTTCAGTGCGACAGGCTTATATGGTTTTGTAAAATACACATCCGGCACTGTCCCCTCCATAAAAAACTTGATTGTGTTCTTCACGTAAAGGTCGCCCACGTCGTGTTTTCCCTTGTCTTCTATGAACTTTTCAAACTGCGAAACAGGCTTTGTCGGATCTGCATATTCATTATCTCTTACTCTTATGGTAAGTTTCCCCTCTTTTGCCAGTTCCTCAAATGCCAGCTTTGCGTTCCTTGAAGAAAGCGCATCAAAAATAAGTGTTATTCCATACGGTCCGGCATATTTTTCCTGGTACAGAGTCAGAATCTGTTTGTACTCCTCCACTGTATAGTCATATCCGGCGATATTTCCCTTGACAATGTCCATCGCCGAAAACTCTGACAGGATACCTGTGGGATTTCCTTCTTTATCTCTGTAAATTATGCCGTCTCTCGGAGTCGGTGTGCTTTTGCTGATGCCTGCCATTTCAAGAGCTTTGGAATTGAGCCACATATGGTGCTGACAGTATGACTCAAGCACAACGGGTTTATCGGGACATACCGAATCCAGCATGGTTTTGTCCGGCATATTCCCTGTAAAATCAAATATATCCCATCCGCAGCCCTTTATTATCGCCTTATCAGGATTTTCATCTATATATTTCTTCAATGCCCGCAGGCACTTCTCCGCGACGGTTCCTTCTTCACCGTTTTCCTTAAGGTTAAAAAGATCGCAGGAAAACAATGTGCTTCCGCTGAAAGATGCGTGCAGATGCGCATCGCAGAATCCGGGAAGTACTGTATCGCCCTCTGCATCAACCACCTCTGTCTGTTCTCCGGCATATTCGGCAATCTCCTCATCAGTTCCGAATGCAATAATTTTCCCGCCTGCAATCGCTATTGCCTCGCCTCTTTTCTCGCTGTCGTCAGCAAGTACTGTATAGACCTTTCCGTTCTTAATTATCAGATCCGCTTTTGTATCAATTGCAGGATTCCCTTTACTGTTCATTCTGTGCTCCTTCATAAACCACTCTGCCCTTGAATATTGTCTTTTTTACATTTACTGTATGTATCTTGTCAGCCGGCAGCGCCTCGATATCCTTGTCAAGAATAACAATATCCGCGGATTTTCCGACCTCCAGTGTACCGGTAATGTCTTCCCGGAAGTTCTGATAAGCCACGCCTATCGTCAGCCCCTGCAGCGCATCCTTCAGAGTAACGCACTCACGAGTCGGGTCCTCGTCCGGTCCCAGCGGCATGTGATAATACATGTCATCCACTTTAAGATAACATGCCTCGCTGATTGTCCTCCGCATACCGTGTTCAATCGAAATAAACGGATCAGGCGGCGGTGTAACCGGAAAATCAGTTCCCTCTGATACAACAACGCCCGCGTCTAAAAACCGTTTGTATGGATAAGAGTCAAGATATCTTTCCCTTCCGAACATAAATGTCATTCCGGGTCCGGTCAGCGGCTCCTGCATCATCCATGTGGGCTGAAGGCATGCAATCACTTTGTTTTCAGCCATTCTGCGCACATCACTGTCATCAATCTGCATAAGGTGAGCGATTACATTCCGCACATCCCCGGCACCGTTTTTATTCGAGTTCTCATATCCGTCAACAGCCTGTCTCACCGATGCACTGCCCATGGCATGACAGTGCAGCTGCAGCCCGGCCGCATTCAGCCTGCTGAAATACTCGTTTATTTCCTCATCTGTCCAGAACGGAGCTCCTCTGAATCCCTCCGGCATACCTGTCATTTCGCAGTATTCTTTCTCAAACGGCTCCAGATTGTAAAAGCCTGCACCCGAGCCCTCAAGGAAGAATTTCACAGTATCCGAACTGTAAAGGTCGCCCACGACATCTCTGCCGCCGTCTCTTCTGGCTATAATTTCATCAAACTGCTCCGGGCTGCCGGCCGGATCAGCATAATAGCAGCCATTTACACGAATCGTCAGCTCTCCGTCTCTTGCCATCTGCTTATAGGCCTCTCGTCCGTTCTCCGTACAGTATGCGTCAAATATCATTGTAACGCCGTACCTGTTGGCGAGATCCTTCTGGTATATTCGCAGTGTGTCCTTGTACTGGTCGACTGTAAAATCCGACTTCAGTCCGTCTCTTATCATTCCAATCCCTGCGAATTCCCCGAACACGCCCGCCGGGTATCCGTCTTCTTCTCTGAGCAGCACAGCTGTTCTCGGTGTCGGAGTATCCTTCGTGATTCCTGCCATCTCTATCGCCTTTGTATTGACCCATACAAAGTGCTGACAGAACGATTCCAGTATCATCGGTCTGTCGGAGCATAATTCGTCCAGATCATGTCTCGTCGGTGCCTTCTCCGCCAGAATTGCCGAATTCCAGCCGCATCCCCTGATAATTTCATCATCAGGATGCTCCTTAATATATTCTGCCATTTTTTCTTTGCAGAAATCTATATTCATCTGAGCTTCGGTTCCCGGGCATCCGAAGAGGTTCGCAGAAAACATCGCACTTGCGGAAAATGTCGCATGCACATGCGCATCACCCAGACCGGGCAGTATACTGCCGCCTTCTGCGTCTATTATCTCTGTATTCTCTCCGCGCAGCTTTTCAATCTCCTGACATGTCCCGACGGCCTCTATCATACCATCTTTCACGGCAGCAGCCTCTGCCCGTATTTCGGTTCCGTCCATTTTCACTGAATAAAGCCTGCCGTTTGTAATAATCAGATCAGCACTCATAATAATCCTCCCTGCCAGCCCATTCCTATGCTTCTTCGTCTGTATAGGTTTTCTGCTTCGCTGCAATGCATCTGATAACAACACCTATAACGGTTAATATTCCCATGATAATCCAAGGTATCATATATGCGCCTGTCGCATCAAATAAGATTCCCACAAGTCCCGGACCGAATGCAACTCCCAGTGAAAGCAGAATATTGTGCCATCCGAGGAATGATCCGATATCTTTGTCGCCGAACACGTGAGTCAGCAGAAGCGGTGATATCAGATTAACATGCATTACTCCGATGAGGTAACCTACAAAATACAGCACCATACCCGCTTTCGGCATATATGTCATAAATGCCAGACCGACATAGCATGCAATGAAGCATATTCCGGCTCCCAGCACACTTGCAAACATGCCGATTTTATCGATTATTATTCCGGCAACAAGACAGAGAATAACCATAATCAGAAGTGAGCCTGACAGCAGATTCGCAGCGAATGTCTGTGAATATCCTGCTATCACTACCGTAGCGACACCGTGGCTCAGAATAGCGCCCGAACCGATAGTGAAGAATGTAATGCTCAGCAGTACCAGCCATGTCCACGGCTTTTTAATGGCATCCTTGAACATTATGCCCTTCATGCCGCCTGCGTCTTTTACAGCCATATCCGAACCGTCTGTGACATCTCCCACACGTTTTATGCCCTTTTCCTCAGGTGAAAACTTTACAAAAATAAGAACCAGCGGTATACAGATCGCAAGACCGATTCCCAGCACCGCGTATGCCATTCTCCAGCCCGGCCCGAGAATAATAGCGTTAATGACAGGAACCATTGCTGCAGGTCCTATAGTGATTATCGAAAGCCATATTGACATTGCCTTTGCTCTGTATTTCTCGCCGAACCAGTTGCTTACGAGTATCTGCGACGGAGTCATCGTAGCCAGCCCGAAAGAAATTCCGAACGCAATCGCAAATATATAAATCTGGCTGAGCGAATGTGCCATAGCAAATCCGCCGAAGCCGATACATCCGATTATCATCGAAACGACAACCGTTTTCTTCAGATGCTTCTGCGTGAAAAATCTGGTGCAGACAGCAAGCGCTATCATACTCACAACAGACAGTATTGTCTGATGCATTGTGAACTGACCGATGGAAACATCAAGTGCATCCGAAACAGCCAGCGTGAACAGCCCCGCTACCGAAACAATACCGCAGTACGAAAACATACATAAAATGCTTGTTATGATGACGACTACCCAGCCATAATAAAACTTTCCGTTTTCGTCTCTCCACATACTTTCCTTCTTAATAGTATTTTCCATGAAAACACCTCCGTCTTTTCTAATAACTGTCAGTAATACAAGTCCTGTATTTTCAGAATACTTTATATTTTTAAACATTTCAATGACTGTTTGAGGTTTTTTTCATGTTCAGTATCATCAAAACAGCATGTTTTCGCCGAAAACATGCTGTTTTAATTTCGTTCTTTAAATTATCCGATCCAGTCATCCGCTTATCGCCGGAATTTCCGATGTTGACTGCCGAGTAAATTGGTCCGTGCCCCGGGTCAGTTTTGATTATAAATCAACACCCGGCTGCAATGCGGTTATGTGTAAAAAAATCAGGTCAGGAAAGTTTCAATATAATGCTCCGTCATCATAGCGTCTATCATTTCTCCTATATCGGTTATATTAAGATATCTGATTTTTTCGCAGGACCTCCGGCCATACTGTTTTCTGAACTGGCGCGGTGTTGTTCCGTACCACTGACGAAACGCAGATTTATAGTATTTTACATCGGAAAACCCGCACTCCTCTGAAATCTGCAGTATATTTTTATCAGTCTGCAGCAGCAGCCGCTCCGACATGTTTGAACGGGCGTAATTCAATATATTTCTGAATCCCACCGAATACTTCCGCATATATTCTGACATATAGCTTTCACTGAAATTCAGCAGCCCTGCGATTTCTCCGATGACAATTTTCTCACTCATGTGATGATAAATATACATTGTCACCTTACGTATATTCGCCAGCACCTCATCACTAACTTCCATGTTCTGTGCATGATAGTAACATATATCGAATCTCGTCATAAAAAGGTTTACCAGCTTATCTGCCGCATTTTTTACAATTGTTCTGTTTACAGATTTCTTCCCGGCCGGTGCCTCTTTCATCTGCTTGAGCAGCGCTATCATGATGCCCTTGAGCATATTATGCCCGACAGTAGGATACCGCATACTGCTTTCTCTGCAGCCCTCGCACACAAACAGCATTTTCGTTATTCCCGGATATATATCCTCATATTCTGCCAGATCAATGAGAAAAGAAACACACACATTATCCTCTCCCTCATACAGATAATATGCATCTTTATCTACAGAAATAAACTCACCTGCATGAAGAGTGAATTCCTCATATGCATATGAAAAACGCACGCTCCCTTTAATGCAGAATATTATCTCGAGAAGTCCTGTTTCATGCAGAGTCGTATCAGTTTTCTCTGCTGAATATATACTTATTTTCAGCGGGGTATCCCCCACCGGATAGAATTCTTTACCCATACTGTTCTCCTGCGCTGAGGCTTTATTTTTCAAACATATTTATATAATGCTTTACCATGAGATCGTCCACTATGCTCCTGACAATGCGCGGCTCATAATATACCGTATT
>CAVECM010000052.1:0-15072 GCA_963614095.1 Bacteroidaceae bacterium | reverse complement strand
AATCTGCCTCAGAATAAGTTTAATCATAAAAAATAGACTTCATTACAGAAGCCGAGCCTAAAACTTATCTGACTGCACAGTATTCTTCACATTAAGCTGCAGTAAACGAAAAAAAGCCGAGCTGTTTTATGCCGCCCGGCTTTCTTTCCTGAATTATATTCAGAAGAAGAAGATTTTTTATCATTCTTGTTATATATTTTCTCTGATATACCGGGTACTGAATCATTGCCTTTTCAGAACCGGGCATTCACTGTCAGGTAAACCGCTCTGCAGCAATCACTCAGACTGTCCGCCTGCTTCAAGCTTCTCATAAAGCGCACGTTCACGTGTCAGCAGATCTTCAAATGCTTTTTTCTTTTCTCCCTCGTCCCCGAAATACATAAACGCATGTGCAGTGTTCTGCATGCCGCGTGCTCTTTCCCACAGCTCATCTGTCGTCATTTTATCTCCGATAACAACAAGTTCGTGCTTCAATATTATTTCGCGCGACATCTCATCGTTCAAAACGCCGTCACCGCAGTATACAACTGTGCCCTGAGCTTCAGCAGGCGATCCGCACTCTGCGCATTCGTCTGCAGCTGATTTTGTTTCGGATTTGATGCCGCTGTCAGCTGCATCCGGTTCGCTATTCTCATTGGCTCCGGCTGCCCCGCTGCATCCGATCAGCTCTGCAAGTATCTCATATTCCTTGTTTCTGTATTCGTGTTCGCCCATCAGCATACATATTCGCTGCACCGAACGCCCGTCACTTTTCTCAATTTCATCATCGAGAGACAGAAGCTTCCAGCCTTTGTATTCTGCGATTTTTTCTGCGATTTCTTTTACCGGAGCTCCGAAATACCCCGTTACAAACGTAAATTTTTTCTGCATATTTTCCATATATTAATCTTTCATGAAATCAACCGGCTGCAGTAAAAACGACAGCTGCAGCAGCTTACAACAAATAATATTTATGCAGCTTACAATCAGAATCCCAGTCCGAAATTAGCCTTTACACGCTTCATTGTTTTTTCTGCGATAGTATTGGCTTTTTCTGCACCGTCGCGAAGAATATTCTTGAGCTCTTCTGTTTCTCTGATTTCACTGAAATTCTGCTTTATCGGCAGAAGTGCCTCTTTTGTGATTTCCACGAGCTCTTTCTTGAAATCACCGTATCCGCAGCCTGCGAAATCCTTTACTATATCATCCACACTCTTTCCTGAAAGAGCGCTGTAAATATTCAGAAGGTTGCTCACTCCCGGCTTGTTCTCCGGATCGAATCTTATTTCGCCGTCCGAATCCGTAGTGGCACGCATGATGGATTTCTTTATCTTATTGTCTTCATCCAGAAGCGATATCCTGCTGTGAATGTTTTCTGCACTTTTGCTCATCTTTTTTGTCGGATCGTCGAGAGCCATTACACGTGCGCCTTCCTTGAGAAATCTTCCGTCAGGTATGACAAATGTATCCTTGAATCGGTGGTTGACTCTGATAGCAATATCTCTGCACAATTCGATATGCTGCTTCTGGTCATTGCCGACCGGAACGATATCTGTATCATAAAGCAGTATATCAGCAGCCATCAGTACAGGATATGTAAATAATCCGGTCGGTGCTGATTCTTTGCCTCTGCTCTTGTCCTTGAACTGTGTCATTCTCGAAAGCTCACCTGTATATGAGCTGCATGTGAGTATCCATGAAAGCTCTGCGTGACCGCTTACATCAGACTGTACGAAAACAGTTGATTTTTTCGGATCGACACCTATTGAAAGATACAGAGCCGCTACATCGAGTATATGCTTCCTGAGCTCCTTCGGATCCTGCGGAACTGTTATCGAGTGCATGTCAACTATGCAGTAAAAGCACTCATTATCATCCTGAAGCTCTACAAACTGCTTCAGTGCTCCGAGATAATTTCCCAGATGAATATTTCCTGTGGGCTGTACGCCGGAAAAAACACGTTTCATAATATCTCCTTAAAATATCTCTTTCGTTTGATTTATATTTTATGACCGGACTCAATCATCTGCCGCTTTTCGTGAGCAGTTGAATCCGGTTTGTTTTACAGATTATCTGATTCTTTTCAGTCTGCATTTATGTCAATGCCGGCTTAAATATCCATGCTGGTCTGTTCCGATTCGTCATCGTCAGCAGCTTTTCCTTTTTTCTTTGCTGTCTTTTTCTTCGGCGGTGTTTTCGGTGCCGGCGGCTCATCATTTCCGTTATCATCATCGTCATCGTCACGGATAACCTTCGCCATCGATATGATATTAACGTCATCGTCAGTACGCATTATCTTGACGCCCTGCGTAGCTCTGCCGAGCTTGGAAACCTCATTGGCTTTGATTCTTATGACAGTTCCCTCAGAATTGATCAGCAGAATCTCATCATCTTCATCCACAGTCATGGCGCCTATCAGTCTGCCTGTCTTCTTGAACTTGCTCTTGTCATAGGTCAGCAGTCCCTTGCCGCCTCTTGCCTGCACCTTGTACTCCTTCACAGAGGTTCTCTTGCCGAATCCCTTGCTTGTCACAACGAGCAGTTCTTCATGAGGCTGTACGAGTTCCATTGATACAACTTCATCATCATCCTCGAGCTTTATAGCACGGACTCCGCCTGCTATTCTGCCCATCGGGCGCACATCGTCTTCAGAGAAGCATATACACTTGCCGTTTTTCGTTATTATTATAACCTTATCGCTGCCGCTCGTCTGCTTTATTGCTACGAGTTCATCTCCATCCTTGAGATTTATAGCTATGAGACCGGTCTTTCTGTTTGTGTTGAACTGCGACATTGCAGTCTTCTTGATAGTACCGTCCTTTGTTACGGCTATCAGATACTTGTCGTCACTGAATTCCTTGAATGGTATTACTGCCGTAATTCTTTCTCTCTGCATGAGATTCAGGAAGTTGATGGCAGGCGTACCCTTCGCGGTTCTTGTAGCTTCAGGTATCTCGTATGCTTTTATCCTGTGCGCTTTTCCGGTATTCGTAAAGAACATCAGGTTGTCGTGCGTCGATGTCATGATAAGGTCGCTGACAAAGTCGTTTTCTCTTGTGGTGAGGCCTGTGACACCCTTGCCGCCTCTCTTCTGAGTCTTGTATGTATCGGCAGGTATTCTCTTGAGGTATCCGAGATGTGTCAGTGTCACTGCAACCTGTTTTTCCTCGATAAGGTCTTCCTCATCCATTTCATTCACATCAGCAACAATCTTTGTTCTTCTTTCGTCGCCGTATCTTTCTTTTATCTCGAGAAGCTCATCTTTTACCACACCCATCAGCATTTTTTCATCTGCCAGGAGCATATTGTAGTACTCGATTTTCTTGAGTATCTCGTTGTATTCATTTTCAATTTTCTCTCGTTCCAGTCCCTGCAGTCTGGCAAGCCTCATATCGAGTATTGCCTGTGCCTGTATTTCAGAAAGCCCGAACGTATCCATCAGCTTCTGCTTCGCATCATTGTAGCTGGATCTGATGATTTTTATTATTTCGTCGATATTGTCGAGAGCTATCCGCAGTCCTTCCAGTATGTGGGCTCTTGCCTCTGCCTTCTTGAGATCGAACTGTGTTCTTCTCGTCACAACATCCTTCTGATGCTTCAGATATTCATCGAGTATATCATAAAGGTTAAGAAGCTTCGGCTGGCTGTTGACAAGTGCAATCATAATCATGCTGTAGTTTTCCTGCAGCTGTGTATGCTTGTAAAGTCTGTTGAGTGTTATCCTCGGGTTGGCATCCTTCTTGAGCTCGATTACTATACGCATGCCGTTTCTGCTGGATTCGTCTCTTATTTCCGAAATTCCGTCAATTTTCTTTTCCTTGACGAGCTCGCCTATTTTCTCGAGAAGTCTCGCCTTGTTTACCTGGAAAGGTATCTCGCTGATTATTATCTGCGAACGGCCTCTGCTTGTCTCTTCAATGTCTGCAACAGCTCTGACAGTAACCTTGCCCTGTCCTGTTCTGTATGCCTCACGCGCGCCCTTCTTTCCGAGAATCTGTGCTCCTGTCGGAAAGTCCGGTCCCTTTATTATATCTATAAGGTCATCCACCGTGCAGTTTTCATCGTCAATCATCTTCACGGTAGCATCTATAACCTCGCCGAGATTGTGCGGCGGAATGGATGTAGCCATACCTACGGCGATACCATTGCTGCCGTTTACGAGAAGATTAGGAAATCTCGAAGGCAGGACCACCGGCTCCTTTTCCTCACCGTCAAAGTTCGGCATGAAATCTACTGTATCTTTTTCGATATCGCGGATCATTTCCAGTGAGAAAGGTGACATTCTGGCTTCTGTATATCGCATTGCCGCAGCGCCGTCTCCATCCACTGAACCGAAGTTTCCGTGTCCGTCTACCAGCAGATATCTTGTTGAAAAGTCCTGTGCGAGTCTTACCATCGCATCATATATCGAGCTGTCGCCGTGAGGATGATATTTACCCATTACTTCACCGACAATACGAGCTGATTTCTTGAACGGTTTGTCCGGAGTTATTCCCAGACTGCTCATTCCGTAAAGTATTCTTCTGTGCACCGGCTTGAGTCCGTCGCGCACATCAGGAAGAGCACGTCCTACGATAACGCTCATCGCGTAATCGATGTAGGAGTTTTTCATCTCATCATGTATCTCATGCTGGATCAGCTTCTGATCCTCTAATAAATTCGCCATTTACTTAAAAACTCCTCCCCTCTTATATATCCAGTGTTGCGAGTGCCGCATTCTGCTCTATGAATTGTCTTCTCGGCTGTACTTTATCGCCCATGAGCGTTGTGAATATCTCATCAGCAGCTGAAGCATCCTCAACAGTAATCTGGATAAGAGTTCTGTTGTTGTAGTCCATTGTAGTTTCCCAGAGCTGATGGAAGTCCATCTCTCCGAGACCTTTGTAGCGCTGTATGTCAGCCTTGCCCGGTTTGTCGGCAAGCTCCTTCATCAGCTTTTCCTGCTCTCTTTCAGAATATGTATAATACACTTCCTTGCCCTTTTTCACCTGGAAAAGCGGCGGCTGAGCAGCATAAACGTAGCCGTTTTCGATAAGCGGCGTCATATATCTGTAGAAGAATGTCAGCAGGAGCGTTCTGATATGTGCTCCGTCGACATCGGCATCGGTCATGATTATTATCTTGTGATATCTCAGCTTCGATTCGTCAAAATCCGGTCCGATATTGCAGCCGAAAGCTGTTATCATGTTCTGTATCTGTTCTGAATTCAGAATCTTGTCAAGCCTTGCCTTTTCAACATTCAGTATCTTGCCTCTCAGCGGCAGCACTGCCTGTCTTATTCTGTCTCTTCCCTGCTTCGCACTTCCGCCCGCAGAGTCACCCTCTACGAGGAATATTTCGGAAAGCGCAGGGTCTTTCTCTGAGCAGTCTGCGAGTTTTCCCGGCATAGATGCACCGTTCAGCACATCTTTTCTCCTTGTCATCTCTCTCGCTTTTCTTGCTGCCTCGCGAGCTCTCGATGCTCTGAGACACTTATCTATAATTATCTTTGCCTGTGCAGGGTTTTCCTCGAGGAACGCCATCACATTCTCAGCTGTAGCTGTCTCTACGAATCCCCGCATATCGCTGTTGCCGAGCTTTGTCTTTGTCTGACCCTCGAACTGCGGCTCAGTGAGCTTTACAGAAACTATAGCTGTAAGACCTTCTCTTACGTCCTCTCCCGACAGTGAATCGTCGTTTTCCTTGAGGATTTTTGACTTCTTCGCATAGTCATTGACTATTCTGGTAAGAGCTGTCTTGAATCCCACCATATGGAAGCCGCCCTCTGTCGTATTGATATTGTTCGCATACGAAAGCAGCAGCTCATTGTATTTATCGGTATACTGCATAGCGACTTCGACTTCTCTGTCCTTGCCCGACACCTCGAAATATATGATATCCTCGTGCAGCGCCTCTTTGTTTTTATTGAGATGCTTTACAAATTCGCGAAGTCCGCCCTCATAGTGGAATTCTTCCTCTTTTTCCTTGCCTTCTCTCTCATCCTTGAGTGTGATTTTGATGCCTTTGTTGAGAAAAGCCATCTCTCTGAGTCTTCTCTCCAGCACTTCAAAATCGTAAACAGTTTCATCAAAAATTTCAGGATCCGGCCAGAATGTTGACTTCGATCCTGTTTTCTTCGCATTTCCTATTTCTGTAAGAGGACTTGTTGTTTTGCCCTTTGCATATGTCTGCTTGTAAATCCTGCCGTTTCTCTTTATCTCCACTTCCATTTTTGTGGAAAGCGCGTTTACTACCGATGCACCTACACCGTGCAGTCCGCCCGAAACCTTGTATCCTCCGCCGCCGAATTTTCCTCCGGCATGAAGCACTGTATGAATAACCTCAACTGCCGGTATTCCGAGCTTCGGATGTTTGTCGACCGGCATACCTCTTCCGTCGTCTTCTACCGTTATCGAATCATCACCGTGAATAGTAACATTTATTGTATTGCAAAATCCTGCAAGTGCTTCGTCGATACTGTTGTCGACTATTTCATATACAAGATGGTGCAGTCCTCTCGGGCCTGTACTTCCTATATACATACCGGGTCTTTTGCGTACCGCTTCAAGACCCTCGAGCACTTGTATCTGCTCAGCATCATATTGCTGGAGATTGTTGTCTTTTGTCATTCCCTGATCTCCTTTTGTTGAATTTATACTTCTTTTAGTATAGCACGTATTCCGTCTTTTTACAATTTTAAAAGCGTTTTTGATGTAAATCTTCACATTACTCCAAAAACCCCCTTAAATCAGCGTTTTTCAATATAAAAACGCCTGATAAAAACGGAGATGTATCGCTGTATTTCCATTTTTAACCAGACATTTTGTTTTTTTATGTTTCTGCTTCTATTTTTCCTGAATTTATTCTGAAAATTTTTCCCTCGGGAAGCGACTTTTCCACTTTTCCGGATATGTCTGTCGTTGTTATGAAAAGCTGATTTCCTCCGAGCGAATTTATCAGGTAAGTCTGCCTGTCATTATCCAGCTCTGACAGCACATCATCAAGCAGCAGTATCGGTTTTTCGCCCATCTCTTCTTCCACAAGCTTTATTTCCGAAAGCTTCAGTGAAAGAGCCGCGGTTCTCTGCTGCCCCTGCGATCCGAATTTTCTCAGATCGATGCCGTCCGCCGAGATTTTCAGATCATCCTTGTGCGGTCCTGTCCCTGTAGTCCTGTTTCGTATGTCATCATCCCGTTTTTCCCTGAGTTTTTCATAAAAAATCTGCTCGATATCTGCAGCTGCAGGCAGCACTTCTTTTCCGACGTTTGCTTCATACCTGACTTCAAGAGTCTCCTTTCCGCCTGAGATGCTGCTGTGTATATCTCTGCTGATATCACTTATCTTAAGTATGAATTCATCGCGCTTTGCCGTCACTCTTGCCCCGTATTTTGCCAGCTCGCGATCCCAGATATCCAGTACTGATTTGTCGACACTGCTTTCCTTGAGATAAATATTGCGCTGCCGCAGTACTCTTCTGTAGCTGCTGAGGTCGCTATAATATCCCGGTTTTATCTGACAAAGCTCTCTGTCTATAAATTTTCTTCTTTTCTCCGGTTCATCCTTGACTATTTTCATGTCTTCCGGTGAAAAAATTATTATAAATATGCGCTCCAGAAGCTCTGATGTTCTGCGTATCCTGACATTGTCAAGCTTAACGCCTTTTTTTCCGTCCTTTGTTATAATGATTTCTGTGGTATGATCATCATCGTCAAAAAATGCCGTTGTGCGCATCCTGCAGAAACTGCATCCGAATTTTACAAGCTCTCTGTCCTTCGCATTTTTAAATGATCTGGCCATCGAATTCAGATAAATGGCCTCAAGCAGATTTGTCTTGCCCTGGGCATTGTTTCCTATGAAAATATTGACGTTCCTGTTGAATGACGCATCCAGCTCACTGTAATTTCTGAAGTCTTTAAGTTCAATTCTTTTTACATACATAATCTTCTGTTCTCTGATACTGCTGAATTTACATGAACTACATCTTCGGTATTCTTACCGGCAGCACCAGATATTCATAGCTGTCTCCCTGCAGCGGCTTGACAACACACGGAGTCAGCCCTGTTCTGAAATTCAGAGAAATCTCTTCATCGTCCAGAGCCTTCAGGACATCTATCACATATTTTGAATTGAAGCCTATCTCGAGATCTGGACCTGTTTTTTCTGTTATGATTTCTTCCTTTACATTTCCTTCCTCAGAGTGTGATGTTATTGTCAGAAGGTTGTTTGTTATCGTCATTTTTATCAGATTGTTCTTGCCTTCCTTAGCCAGCAGCGATGCTCTCTCGATACTTTCCTGAAGAAGATTCTTATTGACAAATAAATGAGTTTCATTGTTATCGGGAATTATCGCTTTGTAATTTATATACTCTCCTTCCATGAGGCGAAGTATTACTTCTGTACTGCCCATTATAAATGTCGCCTTTTTCTGTCCCAGCAGTATTTTTATTTCTTCATCGGTTTCTTCCTCTGCTATAATCCTGCTTATTTCATTCATGATTTTGGCAGATATTAAGAATTTGTTTTCATGTTCGCTCTCCATCGGTTCATTTGTCAGTGCCAGTCTGAAGCCGTCAAGAGCGACCATGCTCACTTTTTCTGTTCCTATTTCTGTCAGAATGCCAAGAAGGACTCCCTTTGATTCTTCCACGGCTGCTGCAAATGATGTTTTTCTTACCATATCTTTAAAAATTACACTTTTAAAGGTAAGAGTGTCTTTTATTTCCTCTTTTTCGCCTATATTAGGAAATTCATCCACAGGGAAGCTTACCACTGAGAATTCAGATGCGCTTGTTTTTATTTTTATTTTGTTTTCATCAACAGAGTCGATGAATATTTCTTCATTCGGCAGCTTTCTGATAATGTCACCAAAGAGCTTCGACATTACAACAGCTGACCCATCTTCCTGAACAGATGCTTTTATTTTCTTCTGTATGCTGATTTCCATGTCTGAAGCTGTCAGTGTCAGAGTTCCGTCAATGTCTGCCTCTATTAATATTCCTTTAAGGATAGGGAGTGTTGTTCTGTTTGATACTGCTCTGGATACTGTATTGAGAGCCCTTGTCAATATTTGCTGGTTGCAGGTGAATTTCATAATTTATCCTCCGAAATAAACAATTATTATTAATCAAAAAAGGCGAAGCCGTTTATTTTTATTATATATATTTATAGTAGTTGTAGTAGTAGGGGCTGTTGATATTGTTGATAACCGACAAACCCGTTGAGAACACTCGTTATTTTGTTCTTTAAAATCTGTGGATAACTTTTCTTTTTTGTTAACACTGTCTGTTGATAAGTCACAGGGCCGTGATGCGCTCTGCATATCTTACTACAGATCATCCTTGATGCGTCTTATTTCTTCATTCAGCAGATTGTCTGTCTTGAGCTGCTCAGAAATTTTATCGTATGCATGAAGTACTGTCGTGTGGTCTCTGCCTCCGAAGCAGCTGCCTATCTTAGGAAGCGATGAATCGGTCAGTTCGCGGCAAAGGTACATTGCGACCTGTCTCGGGTGTGAAAATTCACGTTTTCGTTTTGCCGATTCGATGTCCTCGACTTTTATGTTGTACTTTCTGCAGACTGATTTTTTAATGGATTCGCATGTTATGTCAAAGTCGCTGTTTGAGAATATGTCGCTCAGATTTTTCTTCGCGAATTTTACTGTTATCGGTTCGTCAAAAATCTTTGAATAGCTGATAATTCTCGTCAGCGCGCTTTCCAGCTCTCTGATATTGAACTTGACTTTTTCCGCTATCAGGTCGATAACTTCAAGTACGTTGTCATCCTCCAGGTTTATTTTCTCGACCTGAGCTTTGTTTCTCAGTATTGCCACTCGCGTCTCAAAGTCAGGAGGCTGTATATCAGCGATGACATTCCACTGGAATCTGGACCGGAGTCTTTCATCGAGGTCTGTGAGTTTGCTGGGATGGCGGTCGCTTGATATTACAATCTGCTTGTCGCATTCGTAAAGCGCATTGAATGTGTGGAAGAATTCAACCTGTGTGCTTTCCTTGCCTTCGATGAACTGTATATCATCTATCAGCAGCACATCCACATTTCTGTATTTGTTTTTGAAAAACCTCATTTTGCTGTTGTAATTCTTTTTGTCCTGAATCGCTTTTACCAGCTCTGAAGTGAACATTTCCGATGATACGTAAAGCACTTTTGACGATGGATTGTTTTCCAGTATGTAATGGCCTATGGCGTGCATGAGGTGAGTCTTTCCAAGTCCCGATCCTCCGTAGAGAAAAAGGGGATTGTATGCTGTCGCCGGTGATTCGGCAACTGCAAGTGCGATTGCGTGGGCATAGTTGTTATTCGCTCCCACGACAAAATTATCGAATTTATATCTCGGGTTCAGAAAATATTCTTCCTTGAATTCCTCTTCTGCAGCCGGTTTTTTCTGTACATGAGGCTTACCGCCGTCCTTGCTGCTGAGGATGTTCTGAATTTCTTCTTCAGATTTCTCCTTGATTACAACCCGGTATTTTTTGCCGGTTATGCTTTCCACAGCCTGTTCAAATATAGGTATATAACGTTTATTCAGTACATCAACCACAAAGCTGGCCGATGCTGCAGCATAAAAAACGCCGGCGTCTTCATCTATTTCGAGAGGCACTAGCGGTTTGAACCATGTTCTGAAACTTACATCGGTAACATTACTGTTTATTTCTGCAAGTATATCTCTCCATATTTTTTCATCAGGTTTTTTTTTCATTTGTCATTCCTCTCTCTCAACAGTCTATATATAATAGCAAAAAAAGTTATCCACAAGCAAGTGGTTGATAAAATTTGTTGAAAAAATAAAGATTCTAAAAGTTATCCACTACTTGTGGATAAAGTTGTGCATAGTTTGCACAGGTTTAACTATATATAGTTTTTATATGCAGAGCTGCTGTTTTTCGGACGCCTGCACCAGTGCTGATGCTTCTCTTCCTTCTTTAAATCAATTGACACAGGTTGGGACACGGAGTATAATAGTAAAGCATATCGCATGGGTTGAAATTTAGATTCATGCACAGAAATTACAATTCCAGGAGGAGGATGAAACAAATGAAAATGACATATCAGCCTAAGAAAAGGCAGAGAAAAAAGGAACACGGTTTCAGAAAAAGAATGAAGACTAAGAACGGAAGAAATGTTCTGAAGAGAAGAAGACAAAAAGGAAGAAAAGCTTTATCAGCATAGAGACCGCCGATGTGGTCTTTTTGTTATGATATGATGAATGTCATATCTGGTAAAACTTGGTAATGTTATGCTAAAAAGGGATATACTGAGAAGAAAAGATGATTTTACTTCCATATATAGAAGAGGCAAGTCTGTCGGAGAGAGATACGTTGTGCTTTTTTACAAGAAAAACAGTCTCGGATACAATAGATTTGCATTTTTAGCAAGCAAAAAAGTAGGGAACAGTGTTGAAAGAAACAGAGCAAGAAGACTCATGAAAGAGAATTTCAGATTTCTCAGAGATAATATCAGGACAGGCTATGACATCATTTTCATAGCCCGCAATACTATTAACGGCCGCAAGGCTCAGGAAGTCGGGAAATCTATGCGTAATTCTCTGAACAAGGCAAAATTATATAAGTGATAAGAGGATAAAATGAAGAAGATTTTTATTTTATTGATAAAAGGATATCAGAAATTTATATCTCCTCTTTTTCCGCCTACATGCAGATTCTATCCTACTTGTTCGACTTATTTTATACAGGCATTGGAAAAGTACGGATTTTTTAAAGGCTCATACCTCGGTATCAGGAGACTTCTCAGATGTCATCCTTTTAATCCC
Organism: Bacteroidaceae bacterium; assembly: GCA_963614095.1. Lineage (GTDB taxonomy): Bacteria > Bacillota > Clostridia > Peptostreptococcales > Anaerovoracaceae > Lentihominibacter. The sequence continues at coordinate 3,329 of CAVECM010000052.1, read as the reverse complement.
GGCGGATATGATCCTTTAAAATAGGAGGAAATAATTAATGTATACAATTCTGGGTATAATAGCAATACCCCTTGGGTGGCTGCTGAAGCTGCTGTACAGTCTTATCGGCTATTACGGCATTACGATTATTCTGTTTACCGTAATAGTAAAATTATGTCTGTATCCTTTGTACATAAAGCAGATTAAATCTACTGTTGCGATGTCAGAGATACAGCCTAAGATGCAGGCTCTGCAGAGAAAATATGCTAATGACAGAGAAACTCTGAATATAAAGATGGCAGAGCTTTATAAGGAAGAAAAATTCAACCCTATGGGCGGATGTCTTCCTATGCTGATACAGATGCCTATTATTATGGGTCTCTTTGCATTGCTGAGAAATCCTTTAAGGTATGCTGATTCTTTCGGCGATTCGCTCAGCAGCATGATTTTTGCTTTTCATGAGCCGTTTATGTGGATTGAAGACCTCAGCCAGCCGGATCCATGGATACTTCCTATAATCGCAGGTATCGCTACTTTCATTTCGTTTACTATGAATCAGGCGCTCAACGATACAGGTTCTGCTGACGGAACCGCCAATCAGATGAACGGAATGATGAAAATGATGAAATACATTTTCCCTATAATGATTTTATGGATGGCAAGATCATTCCCGTCCGGTTTAGCTCTTTACTGGGCAGTGAGCCAGATTATTCAGATATTCTTTAATATCCATATGGCTTCGCTCAGAAAAAAATTAAGAAGACAATCGGAAAGAAAAAAGAAAAAATAATTCAGCTGTTTTAAAATCATCGGTCTGATATACCGATGGTTTTATTTAAAAATCTGCCGCCTGCAGAATAAGCTGATGTATGTTTATATCTGTACATCAGGTATCTGCGTTTTCACGATTTTCAGTGATATTTGCGGCAGTATCGGCTTTTATTTGGAGGATATATTAAATGGATTATTCGGAAAAATGGGGTGTGGATATTGACGAAGCTGTCAAGCTCGCCCTTATAGACCTTAAGTGCTCCAGAGACGAAGTTGAGGTTACGGTTTTAGAACAGCCTTCAAAAGGTTTTTTCGGTATCGGTTCTAAGCTTGCAAAGGTCAGAGTTGAGAAGAAAAAACCGGTGGAAGAGGATATACAGGATGACGCAGCAGAGAAACCGGCAGAATCAGCCGCTGATAATGCTGATGTCAGATCCGCTTCCGAAGATTCTGCGGAACAGAAAACTGCAGATAAAGAAAATGCAAAGGAAAAACCTCAATCGCGGGAGAATAAAAAGAACAGAAAAAACCGAAACAGACCTGAAAAGAAATCCGGTGAAAAGAAAAAGGATTTCAACGAAAGCAGTTTGAATATAGAAGTTGTTGACAAGAGTAAGCTCACAGATACTGACCAGCATGAGGCACTTGATTTTCTCAAGGATATTACCGAAAAGATGGGTCTTAATCTCGGGTTTAAAGCTAAAGTCGGTGACGATATTGTCTATATTGAAATGGATGGTAAAGATTCAGGCACTATAATCGGTAAGAGAGGACAGACACTTGATTCGATTCAGTATCTGACCAGTCTGGTAATAAACCGAAAAAGTGATAAATATATTAAGGTTGTTATAGACGCTGAAAATTACAGAGCAAAGAGACAGAAGACTCTTGAACAGTTAGCTAACAGGCTGGCAGCAAAGGTTGTAAAGACTAGGAAATATGTCAGACTCGAGCCTATGAATCCTTATGAACGAAAGATAATACATGCTACTTTGCAGCAGAATCCTGACGTCAGCACGAGGAGCGAAGGTGAAGAGCCTTACAGAAGAGTCATAATAGAGCTGAAAAAATAAGTTATTGAGTCCGCAAGTTTTTTGCGGACTTTTTTGTTTGTATGTGATTATATTTATAATTGTGCATACTATTGTGAATTATGGTCTGCGCATTATGCGGATCGGCAGGCAGTTTTACGGAGATTAAAATGGATGATACTATTGCAGCAGTTGCAACTGCGTACGGTGAGGGCGGAATCGGAATAATACGAATAAGCGGTGAAAACTCTCTCGATATTCTGAACGAGGTTTTTGAATTCGGCGGTGAGACTTCACAGATTGTAAATCGGCGTATGACTTACGGCCGGATTGTTGACAGGGATAATAATCAGATAATTGATGAAGTTCTCGCGGTTTACATGAAAGGTCCGAAAACATATACTGCGGAGGACGTTGTTGAAATAAACTGTCACGGCAGTATGGTCTCATTGAGAAATACACTTGCACTTGTTCTTCGTAAAGGTGCACGTCTTGCTGAGCCGGGCGAATTTACAAAGCGTGCTTTTCTCAATGGACGGCTTGATCTCTCTCAGGCTGAGGCGGTTATGGATCTTATCAAGGCAAAGACGGATACCGGTTTTGATGTTGCGATGAGTCAGCTTGAGGGTCGTTTGTCTCTTAAGGTGACTGAGATTCGCCAGAAGCTGCTTGATCTGCTTGTCGATATAACTGTCAATATTGATTATCCTGATGAGGATATTGAAGAGCTGACATATGACAAAATTGAAGAAAATATATTGATTATAGGCGAAATGATTGACAAACTACTTGCTACAGCTGATACGGGGCGAATGATACGAGAAGGAATCAGGGTCGCTATTGTCGGAAAGCCGAACGTCGGAAAATCTTCGCTGATGAATTCTCTTCTGAGAGAAACAAGAGCTATCGTCACTGAAATTCCGGGAACTACCAGAGATACTATAGAAGAAGCAATCAGTATTAAGAATATTCCTGTTTACCTCGTGGATACTGCCGGCATACGTGATACTTCAGATGAGGTAGAGAGGCTGGGAATCGAGCGTTCGAAGGCTGCATTCAATGATGCGGATTTTGTTATTTTCATTATGGACGGCAGCTGCAGTATATCAGATGAAGACAGAGAGATAGCACAGTATCTTGACGGCAGAAATTCACTTGTGGTAATTAATAAAATCGACCTTGAAAGAGGATTCAGCAATGAGGAGCTCTATGAGCTTATTTCTGATCCGGTGATAATTGAAACTTCGCTTATAAATGAGCAGGGCATTGATGATATCGAAAATCATATACAGAATCTTGTTTACGGCGGTGAATTATCGCAGAAGGACAGTATGATGGTGAATAATGTTCGTCATATTGAACTTCTGGAAAGAAGCAGAAATTCGCTGAAGGACGCCATGACTATGACTTTAGCAAAGGAAGCGCTAGATTTTATTGAAGTTGATGTAAGAGACGCATATGATTCGCTTGGAGAGATAATAGGAGAAACCGTGTCAGATGATATCATAAATGAAGTTTTCGCCAGATTCTGTCTCGGAAAGTAGTTTT
>CAVECM010000051.1:0-15544 GCA_963614095.1 Bacteroidaceae bacterium | reverse complement strand
CGGAACGGCACGCCTTCACAGGTATGCTGAAAAGGCCCGAGGCAGACTGCACGCAGTCCGTTTCAGGCCTTTTACATTTAATAATACTCAGCCAGCAGGAAATCTGCCAGATGCACAATTTTCACACCATCGATGTTTCCGGCAGCCAGCTCATCCAGCGTCACCACATATTTCGGATACTGATCTCTGATTTCCAGCAGATTAGCCACTTCCCTGTCCGATTCCTCCGGGAGTCTGCGGCATACCTGCACGTAAATACGTTCGTCACGCCTTACAGCCACAAAATCAATTTCCTTCTTCTCATTCTTGCCGATATATACATCGTAGCCTCTGCGGCGTAATTCAAAATACACAATATTTTCAAGCATGGACGCGATTGATTTCGGGTTAAAACCCATCACGCAGTATTTCAGAGATTGATCCGCAAGATAAAATTTCTCCTGTGTCCGGAGCACAGCCTTACCCTGCAGGTCGTACCTGCGGCAGCGATAAATCACGAATGCACTTTCCAGCCAGTTCAGATAATTGTACACCGTCTCAACCGACAGTGAACGCCCCTCGCTTTTCAGAAACTTCGCAATCGCATTTGCCGAGAAGGTTTTTCCTACATTTTCGACAATATATTTTACAACACGATTGAATAAATCAAAATTCATGATACCGTGCCGTTTTGTAATATCGCTCGTAATGACAGAATTGTAAATCCCCTCGACAATCTGATATGCCGAGCGTTCATCAAAACTGCCGAGTGCCACAATCGGGAATCCCCCCAGCCGCAGATATTCATTCAGCAGTTCTCTGCGCGAACGCGAATCCGATTCCTTGAATTTCAGAAATTCTGCAAATGACAGCGTATACACGGGAATTGAAATATACCGCCCTGTCAGATATGTCGATATTTCACTTGCCATCAGTCTGGAATTTGAATCGGTCACATAAATGTCGGTGTTCGCATTTTCAAGCAGACTGTTGACTGCTTTTTCCCATCCGTCTATTTCCTGTACCTCATCTAACAAAAGGTAATACCGTTCGTTATCCGTCATCTGCTTTTTAATATCGTTATACATATCTTTGTCTGTCATACCGCTGTCAAAATCCTCCGAGGTATAACGCATACTGATGATATGATCCGGCAAAATGCCGCTGCTGCGCAGATCGTCTCTGAGCATATCCAGAATTGTGGATTTGCCGCAGCGCCGGATTCCGGCAAGTATCTTGACAAGCGGAACATCGCGGTAAGTTCTCAGTGTGTCCATATACTGCGGTCTTATAATCATAGTCTTCACCTCCCGTCTTCTGTCAGCAATATTTTATCCAAAAGCACCCTTTAAATCAACAATTTTCTTTTCATTTAGAATAAAGTATATTTCCTTGATAGTTTTTTCTTCTGTTTTCGAAACATTTCGGGTTATCCTGTAGTTTTTTCTTTTATTAGAAAAAATTTCAGATTATCCCATGGTATTTTCTTCTCTTTCAAGAATCTTCCGGCAGTCTGCGGGATTTTCCCTCTTTAGCTATAAATACCTTGCCGTCCCTTATGTTTTTCATGCTGTTCATCAAATCTGAAAGCGCATCAGTAATAATGATATGTCGAGCGTTTCGCAATAATAAAACCGATTGTGAGGATTGCCGAGACAATCTCAGCTACCACTACGGCTCCCCAGATTCCCTCGATGCCGAAAATCAGCGGCAGAATCAGCACTGCACCCACTTCAAACACAAGTGTCCTCATGAATGAAATCGCAGCCGATATCAGCCCGTTGTTCAGTGCCGTAAAGAACGCCGATCCGAATATGCTCAGGCCCACGAACAGGAAGGAACAACAGTATATATGGAAGGCCTCCACTGTCATATCCATCAGATCGGCATCGTAGCCGACGAAAATCGCAGCGCATTTTCCTGCAAGAAGCTGTATCGCCGCAAACATCACAACTGCACACACACTTATGATTTTCAGGCTGCGCTTGAACAGATTCTGCAGTTCGGCATCGTTTCTCGCTCCGTAGTTATAGCTGAACAGTGGGGCTGTACCCACAGCATATCCTATGAACACCGCCAGGAAAATATAATTCACGTACATCAGCACGCCGTATGCGGCCACCCCGTCCGAGCCCGCATATTTCATCAGCTGCAGGTTGTAAAGCATGCCCACTACTGACATCGCAATGTTTGTGACGAATTCAGAAGCCCCGTTCGTGCATGTTTTCAGCAGCGCCTTTCCGTCAAAATAAGTTTTCGTGAATCTGATATTGCTGCTTTTGCTTTTGGCAAAATAAATGCACGGGATTATTCCGCCCAGAGCCTCGCTGGCTGCCGTAGCTGCGGCAGCGCCTGCAATTCCCCATCCGAATCCTATGATAAACAGCGCATCCAGCACCATATTTGTTACACCTGATGCAACAGTAACAATAAATCCCAGCTGCGGTTTTCCGGCTGCCACGAAAAAGCTCTGGAAAGCATACTGCAGCACAAACGCCGGCAGCATCACCAGAATTATACGTCCGTAAACAATACATTCACTGAGCATTTCGCCCTCAGCACCGAGCAGCTCTGCTATATCCGGAAGAAAAATTATCCCCAGAACAGCCAGCACCACGCCAACCCCCGCTGCGATATAAATCAGCATGGAAAAGAGCCTGCTTGCGCGGTCATAGTCGCCCTCGCCCATTGTCTTCGAAACAAGCGCACTGCCGCCGGTACCGAATATGAATCCGACCGCACCCAGCAGCATCAGCACCGGCATGATGAAATTAACCGCTGCGAACGGAACCTTCCCCACGAAGTTTGACACGAAAAATCCGTCCACAACACTGTATATAGATGTGAATATCATCATTGCCACTGACGGCAGGACGAATCTGAACAGCCTCTTGTAATCAAAATGATCCGACAGCTTGATTCTGCCTCCGCTTCTTTCCCGGTTTTCCTCTGTGGTCTGCGGACATTTCTCCGCTCCGTTTTCCGGACAGGTTCCCGATATTATTTCCGGGCAGCCTGCCGCTGCGGTTTCCGGCTTTTTTCCTGCCTCTCTTATTTCTTTCCCTTTCATTACTCCTCCTTGAAATTCTTATCTTCATGCTTCTGAGTCTCAGCTCTTTAATTACTGCGTTTTTACAGCTTCAATTCAACCCGCCGGACCCTCTGCGGTCTCATCCCGATTTGCCGGACTGCTGCATCTTTACAGCTTCCCGGCAATTTCCTTCATCTGTTCTGCGTATCGTTCCGTCAGTCTGAAATACATCTCGCGTTCTGTTTCAGTCCAGCTGTCGAAAACTGCGTTCTCCTCATCTCGTATTTTTCTGACGGTTGCCTCTGCCAGCTCACGTCCCTTTTCTGTAAAATGCACCGTTTTGCTGTTCCCGCCGGCGCGCTCAAGATACACGCTTTCGCCGGCCTCGAGCCTGCGAAGCGCCGAGTTCACTGTCTGCTTGCTGATGCCGGTTGTTTTGATAATCTCATTCAGCGGACACGATCCGCCGTTTTCGTACATAATATACATCACCGTAAATGCGCTGTCTGTCATATCCAGTTTTCTTGATATTGTATGATAAGCTGCATTTACCTCCTGTATCAGAAGATTGAATCGTTTTATACTGCTGGTCATAGACTCCCCCCTCGTGCAACATATATTTTTTTTGTAATTTCCGGTATTGAAATTCGATATATTTATTGTAAACAGCGTCAAAATATTCACCTCTGCCCCGTACGGGACAGCCGCTGCCGCATCTGCAGCTTTGCAGCAGCGTTTAAAAGTACGATTTCGTACTTTTAAACTCATTGTAGTACGATTTCGTACTGCAGTCAACCGCCCTTCTCTGTTTTTTCCCGCTTAATTCTGCATAATTCCGCAGATATGCCGCACGATAGGAATCGAACTTGCCTTTACCAATTAAATGTTTGAAATTTATTCGATACAATCCCTGTGCATTCCGGGTATCCGAATTGTAAAACAGGCGCATCTCTGTTATAATCAATAACGGTTAACCCGCTGAAAAATGCGGATTTTAAACATGAAATGCATATTGAAAAATACATAACAATGATTCATAGGAGACTTTAAAATAAATGAAAAAAACACTTCACCATATTCCGGCAGCGCGGCACATGCGCATGCCGGTAAAATCAGCCGGTTCAGCGGCAGGGCAGCGCAGACGCCTGTCACATACGCCGAAACATATGCACACCGGAACAATTGCGTCAGCAGCACTGATAATCGTGCTCGTACTCTCACTGGCACTGACAGGCTGCTCCTCTGACAGCTCTGATAAAATATCATCTTTTAAAGATGTGAACAGCAGCAGCTTTACACTTGCCGCTGCACAGGGGTCTCTTTCACAGGTCAAGGCAGAGAAACAATTCCCTAAAGCCGAGATGCAGTATTTCGAACGGACGACTGACGCATTCGCGGCACTCAAATCGGGAAAGGTCGACGGCTTCGCATTCGACAAGGTAATACTGAAACAGTACTGCCGCAGCGACGACAGTGTCGTAATAATGGATGAAGACTACGGGCAGTGCAATCTTGCCGCCGGAGTCGCAAAGGATAACACAGAGCTTCTTCAGAATGTGAACCGCGTCATAACGCAGCTCAGGGACGACGGAACTCTCAGTGAGATGGAAGACCGCTGGATGAACAGTGACAGCCCCGAGATGCCGGAGCTGACCGCACCGGAAAATCCGTCCGGCACACTCCGTATTCTGACTGAGGGCATGACAGCTCCCTTTACATACATGGCAGAGGACGGCGAATGCACAGGCTTCGACATTGAACTCGGAATGCGCATCGCATACAGCCTCGGCATGGATTACAGCGTTCAGTCAATGAACTTCGGCGCTCTCATGCCGGCACTCAATGCCGGCAAGGGAGACATCATATTATCCGAGCTCAACAGAACCGACGAGAGGGAAAAAGAGATAAGCTTTTCCGAAACCTACTATGTTTCCGACCTCGGTATTGCAGTCAGCAGCGACCGGTATGCATCCTCGGAGCGAGTCATTTCCATGACAGCAGAAGAGCTGAGCAAAGATATGGAAAACGCGCGGATCGGTGTTCTCAACGGTTCAGTAACCGAACATGAGCTTTCGGAAAAATATCCCGATGCGGAAATCATGAACTTCAATACTCAGCCCGATGCTATAGCCGCACTTTCCGCCGGCAAAATCGATTTTGCCATCGCTGAAGAGGGTCTGGCTGCCGCTACTCTCAAAAGCAATAACACGTTGTCATATATAGATGTCCCGGTCGTCAGGAATCAGAACGCCTTTGTAATTTCAAAGAACAATACTGAACTGCGGGATGAAATTAATGAAGTTCTCGCCGAATATGCCGAGGACGGCACCCTTGACAAGATCAGAGAAAAATGGACGGATTCAGAGAAGAAAAATTTCACCATGGATGATGTTCCTCAGCTCAAATCCGGACCTGTACTCAAGGTCGCATGCGCTGCCTCGCAGGAACCGATGTGCTTCGTCTCAAACGGCCGAATCTCCGGATTTGACTGTGAGCTCATCGAACGTATTGCCTATGATCTGGGAATGCGTGTGGAATACGCCGAAATGGAATTATCGTCGGAAATTCCGGCCGTCCAGAGCGGCAAAGCTGACGCGGCACTTACGATATCCATAACAGATGAACGAAAAAAAGAGGTCGATTTCACAGATGTCTACCGCGAAGAGATCAATGTCGCGGTTGTTCCGAACAGCAATGAGAAAAGCACCGGCTTTCTGGAGGAAATCAAGGACAGCTTTTACGGCACATTCATCACGGAAAACCGCTGGAAGCTCGCCGCCGAGGGTCTGTGGACAACAATCGTCATCAGCGTGCTTTCATATATACTCGCCACCATGTGCGGCGCGGCACTCTGCATGATGAACAGATCCGGGCGTAAAATACTGCACACATTCTCCGCAGGTTATGTCAAGATTATTACCGGCATACCTATACTTGTCTGGCTGATGATACTTTACTATATCGTTTTCAAAGGTCTTGACATCCCCGGCATCGCAGTAGCCGTAATCGGCTTCGGTCTTACCGTAGGCGCATCACTGTCGGAGGTATTTGAAACCGGGCTGAATTCCGTTGACACAGGACAGCGTGAGGCGGCGGCAGCTCTGGGCTTCACGCCTTTTCAGACATTCAGAAAAATAGTCTTTCCGCAGGCTGCAAGGCACGCATTCGGACTTTACAAGGGGCACTTTGTTTCCCTCGTAAAGGAAACTGCCATCGTCGGCTATATCGCTATCATGGATCTGACCAAGGTTTCGGATATCATCAGAAGCCGTACATACCAGGCCTTCTTCCCGCTGATAACGACTGCACTGATATACTTCGCGATAACATGTATATTCATTGCGCTCCTTACACTTATTGAACGCAGATTCAACCCCGTAAAACGCAGAAACATTCTCAAGGATATACGCACGAGAGATGAAAAGCAAATTTGCGGGAGAACACAGGATAATTAAAATCCGGAATGACGGGAGGCAGCACAATATGATAAAAATAGAAAATTTATGCAAAAGCTTTGACGGTAGTGAAGTCCTCAAAAGCATCAGCGTCGAAATAAACAAGGGTGATGTCATATCGGTCATCGGTCCGTCGGGATGCGGCAAAAGCACACTGCTGCGGTGCATCAACATGCTGGCGCCTCCTACGAGCGGCAGGATATTCGTCGACGGTGAGGAGATCACTGCAGAAAGCAGTAATCTCAGCAAGCTGAGACGTAAGATGGGCATGGTTTTTCAGAATTTCAACCTGTTCAATCATATGACAGTCATCGAAAATGTAATGCTGGCGCAGGTGGATCTGATGGGTAAAGACAGGCAGTCGGCCTATGATTACGGAATGGAGCTTCTCGATAATGTAGGTCTGGGCAGCAAGGCCATGTCTTATCCGGAGTCGCTGTCAGGCGGACAGAAGCAGCGAGCAGCCATAGCCCGTGCCCTGGCGATGGATCCGGAAATCATACTGTTTGACGAGCCCACGTCAGCTCTGGATCCCACAATGGTCAACGAGGTCAAGGGCGTCATACAGAGGCTTGCAGAAAAGGGCATGACAATGTTCATCGTAACGCACGATATGGATTTTGCGGAAAACATCGCAAACCGCGTGTTTTACATGGATGAAAAGGGCATCTACGAGGACGGAACTCCTGAGCAGATTTTCAGATATCCGCAGAAACCGAAAACCCGCGCCTTTATATACCGGGAAAGCTCGCTTAATTATGAAATACACGGCAGAGATTTCGACTTTTACGAGCTGATGGGGCAGGCCGTGGAATTTATGAAGAAGCATCGTTTTGCGGATAAGCGCATCAGAGAGATTGTCCTGCTCGGCGAGGAACTGATTCTCAATCAGGTTTTTCCTGCCATCGGCACAGACATGTTTGATATAACCGTAACTCTCAGATATTCCGAGAAGCTGAATAAAGCCGAAATCATCCTCGCCGGTGATGATATCAGGGCAGATATTTTTGACATAGCCGGCGATAAAATATCCGGCATGATAATTAATCAATATGCTGAAAATATTGATGCTCAAGATGGTTGCCTGACCGTTGAAATACAATTATAATAGAAACAGACGAAGTGCACTGCGGATTCTGTATATGTCCGGTCAGACCCTGAGCGTAAATGCCCTGCCGTGATTTAAAGACTGACGGATTGACATCCGGATTCTGCATGCACAGACTGAATCAAAACGAATACATTTATATTAAATCTAACAGTCATACAAGGAGAGAAAAATGATAATAGAAAAAAAACTCAATGGCGATGAGCTCGTTATAGCACTTACCGGAAGACTTGACACTGTAACATCTCCTGAACTGGAGACAGCGCTCAAGGGAGACCTCGACAATGTGAAAAAGCTGGTATTCGACCTCGAAAAGCTTGAATATCTTTCTTCCGCAGGTCTTCGTGTGCTGCTGGCAACGCAGAAGCTCATGAACAAACAGGGCGAAATGGTTGTTCGAAATTCAAGCGATGCGACAAAGGAAATCTTCGACATAACAGGATTTTCAGATATTCTGACACTTGAATAAACTGACCGGTACCCAGTGCCGGAGCGGGATTCTGCACCCGGGGCGGAATTCCGCAGCCGGAACGAATCACATTCTTTACATCAATTAAAAACGAAAGAGTGAACTAAAATGACAGTAATACAGCTTGCTGCAGCTACTTTGTTCCCTGTCGTCCTGACAGGGATTTTTACATTTCTCAACAACAAAACACGCTTCGGCTCATGGAACAGCATGCGCCGGCAGATAATCATCGGACTCGCGTTCGGCGGCTTTGCAGTACTTTCGACAGTATACGGCGTGGCCGTGCCGGGAGGTGTAGTGATGAACGTGCGTGACTCAGCCGCTCTCTGCGCGGGGCTGATATTCGGCGGCCCGGCGGGTGTAATCGCAGGAACAATCGGCGCAGTTTACAGATGGCTCTGCGTCTACTGGGGCGGCGGCATGTACACACGTCTCGCCTGCTCGCTGGCAACCATGCTGGCAGGTATTTTCAGCTGGATGATGCGCCGCCAGCTTTTCGAGGGAAAAATGCCCGGAATACTTTCAGGGTTCGGCATAGGCACCACCATGGAGGTGCTCCACATGCTGCTCTTGCTGACAACAAACATCAGTGATGTCTCATATGCATTTTCATTCGTGCAGATCTGCGCTTTCCCGATGATTCTGTGCAACGGTCTTGCTGTCTTCTTCTCCATACTGGTTGTGCGCCTGACATGTAAAGAAGCACCTGTCGATCTGAAGAGCAAGCACATCAGCTACGACTTCGGCTTCTGGCTGCTCGTCTGCGTTGTCGTCGCATTTATGACAACCAGCGGCTTTACACAGCAGATTGTATACAGAGTGACCACTGAGGATGCAGCACTTTACCGCAGCGTCACACTCTACCTTGTTGTCTTCATGGAAATCCTGATCTACACGGCGCTTTTCATACTGGTATACCAGATGCTCAAGAAAAAAGTCATCTGGAATCTGCAGAAGGTCAATGACGGTCTGAGCCGTATAACCGACGGGAATCTGGATACACAGATTGATGTGCGCTCACATGCGGAATTCTCGGAGCTTTCCGATCATGTAAATGCCACAGTCGGCACACTGAAAAAATATATAAAAGATGCAGAAGAACGTATCGACAAGGAGCTTGAATTCGCACGGCAGATACAGCACTCCGCTCTGCCGTCAGTATTCCCTCCATTCCCTAACCGCAGGGATTTTGATATATATGCATCCATGAATGCAGCGAAAGAAGTGGGCGGCGACTTTTACGACTTCTATATGATTGACAATTATACACTCGGCTTCCTGATTGCCGACGTATCCGGCAAGGGGATTCCCGCGGCTATGTTTATGATGCGGGCAAAGACACTGATTAAAGGTCTGTCCGAAAGCGGCAGGGCTGCCGATGATGTCTTTACGGAAGCAAACCGCAGCCTTTGCGAAAATAACGACGCTGATATGTTCATTACCGCGTGGCTGGGCATAATCGATCTGCGCACGGGCACGCTGAAATTCGTCAATGCAGGGCACAACCCTCCGCTCATATCCAGAAGCGGCGGAAAATTCGAATACCTGCGCACAAAACCGAATTTTATTCTGGCGGGTATGGATATAACAAAATACCGTACGGAAGAAATCCTGCTTCAGCCGGGTGATACTCTGTATCTCTATACCGACGGAGTTACCGAGGCGACAAATGAAAATGAGGAGCTTTTCGGCGAACAGCGTCTTGAAACGCTTCTTGAGAAGGCCGCCGGTGAATCTCCGGAGGATATCTGCCGCATGGTCAAGGAAGCCGCCTTCGAATTTACCGGTTCGGCTCCTCAGGCTGATGACATCACGATGCTCAGCGTAAAATTCAATGCATTTACTGATAAGGACAGAATCACAACCGTGCCGGATAAAGAATCCATCGAAATTGTGCAGGCTTTCCTTGAGGATAAATTCAACGGGGCTGATATCAGACCGGCTTTATTCAGCCGTACTCAGATTGTAACTGATGAAATCTGGTCAAACATCTGCCGTTACAGCGGTGCCTCTGCGGCGTCACTCCGCCTGTCGCTGGACGAAAGCAATACGCTGCTGCTCATATTCAGCGATAACGGAACGCCTTTCGATCCTACTGCGGCAGATGAACCGGATACGACACTCTCGGCAGAGGAGCGTAAAATCGGCGGGCTCGGGCTGCACATGGTGCGTAATCTGACTGCCTCAATGAGCTATGAATATACGAACGGCAAGAACGTGCTGACACTCGGCTTCAAGCTGTAACAAGCTGCTGATTTTGATGCGGTGCTGCTGTAATGCGCTGCGGGATTTGGGATCTGCAGCCGTTAGGAACGTGCGCCGCCGGGCGCACAAAAGAAGGCCCTGACAGTAAAATGTCAGAGCCTTTTTTACATTGCACTCAGTTATCTTTTTTATTACGCTGTGTCTGCTTTATTTCAGACCACTTATCTTCGATTTATCGTGCCGATGTCTTTCCTGTACTGCATGCCTTCAAAGCTTATTCTCTTTATGTTTTCGTATGCCTTGGCTTTTGCTTCCTCGTGCGTACTGCCTGTCGCAGTCACACCAAGCACTCGTCCGCCCGATGTCACTATGACAGATTCACCGTCAACGTCTGCATTTCCCGCACAGCCGCAGACAGCATCTGAACTGCAGGCCTTTACAGCTGTGCCCGCATGGAAAACAATCACGTCGTCGTCGACATCATCGAGACCGCTGATAACCTTGCCTTTTTCGTAGCTGCCCGGATATCCTCCCGATGCAGCCACAACGCATACAGCCTTCCTGTCACTCCATCTGATATCGACATCAGCAAGCCTGTTCTCGGTTACAGCAACGAAAATATCCAGCAGATCGCTTTCGAGGCGCATCAGCACCGACTGCGTTTCGGGATCCCCGAAACGATTGTTGAACTCAATAACCTTCGGGCCGTCATCCGATATCATAAGTCCGATGAACAGCACACCCTTGAAATCCAGACCATCCTCCTGAAATCCCTTAAGTGTCGGCTCCAGAATCCGGGTTCTGATCTGCTCCTCAAGCTCAGGCGTGAACACCAGGCTCGGCGAATAAGTACCCATGCCGCCGGTGTTCGGTCCCTTGTCTCCGTCAAATATTCTCTTATAATCCTGCGCAGACTCCATCGGCACTATCGAATTCTCATCGACAAAACAAAGCATCGATGCCTCAACGCCTGTCAGGAATTCTTCTACGACCACTTTATCCCCTGCCGAGCCGAATACCTTCTGCCCCATCATCTCTTCAACTGCAGCCTTTGCATCTTCCTCGTTCTCAGGAATCACTACCCCCTTGCCGGCCGCGAGTCCGTCTGCCTTGAGCACCATCGGATATCCATATATACCGACTGCCGAAAGCAGCTCGTCCTTGTCTGTAAACTCCTTGTATCCTGCTGTAGGGATGTTGTGCCTTGCCAGGAATGCCTTCGTGAAGGACTTGCTGGCCTCGAGCTGCGAGCATTTTCTGTTCGGTCCGAAAACCCGTACGCCGCAGTTTTCCAGCTCGTCCACTATACCCATGGCAAGCGGCACCTCCGGTCCGATAACCGCCAGATCTATTTTTTCAGCAGATGCAAAACTGCAGATACCCTCTATATCCTCTGCGCTTATGTCAACGCATTCTGCGACTGCTGCTATTCCCGCATTTCCGGGTGCGCAGTACAGTTTATCCACTCCGGAGCTCTGCGCCAGCTTCCAGCATATCGCATGCTCTCTGCCGCCGCCGCCCACGACTAAAACTTTCATTATGTTCCTCCTCGAAATATACCTGTCCGCCCGGCCGTTATCCATCTGAAACCGGCTTCTGCCGGCTGCCCAGCCGGGCCGCCCAATGTCCGCGGGCAGACAGGACCTCAATTAATGATGGAAAAGTCTCATGCCGGAGAAGAACATCGTGATGCCGTATTCGTTGCAGGCATCTATAACAATGTCATCTCTGATTGATCCTCCCGGCTGGGCGATGTATTTTACGCCGCTTCGGAATGCTCTCTGTACGTTGTCGCTGAACGGGAAGAATGCATCCGAGCCCAGAGCCACGCCGTCCATCTGATCAAGCCATGCTCTCTTTTCCTCTCTTGTAAGCGGATCGGGCTTTTCAGTGAAAACCTGTTCCCACTCACCGTCGGCAAGAACATCCATATAATCATCGCTCATGTAGACGTCTATCGCATTGTCTCTGTTCGGTCTGCCCACATCTTCTCTGAACGGGAGATTCAGCACCTTCGGGCACTGACGGAGAAGCCAGTTGTCGGCCTTCTGGCCTGCCAGTCTCGTACAGTGAATACGTGACTGCTGTCCGGCACCGATGCCGATAGCCTGTCCGCCCTTTACATAACAAACCGAATTTGACTGAGTATATTTCAGCGTTATCAGCGCAATAATCAGGTCGCGCTTCGCATCATCGGGAACTTCCTTGTTTTCAGTCACAATCTTACCGAGAAATTCCTCGTTGATCGGCATTTCGTTTCTGCCCTGCTCGAATGTCACGCCGAAAATCTGCTTTCTTTCAACAGGATCAGGCTTGTAGGCCGGGTCTATTTTAATTATGTTGTAATTTCCCTTTTTCTTTGATTTCAGAATTTCCAGCGCTTCCGGTTCATAGCCCGGAGCAATGATGCCGTCGGAAACCTCACGCTTGATGATTTTCGCTGTGGAAACATCGCACACATCCGAAAGTGATATAAAATCGCCGAATGACGACATTCTGTCAGCTCCTCTGGCTCTCGCATATGCGCTTGCCAACGGTGACAGCTCACCGAGGTCGTCCACCCAGTAAATCTTAGCTTCAACATCGCTGAGCGGCAGACCCACTGCAGCTCCTGCCGGCGAAACATGCTTGAATGATGTCGCTGCCGGAAGGCCTGTCGCTTCCTTCAGCTCCTTTACAAGCTGCCAGCCGTTAAGTGCATCCATGAAATTGATGTATCCCGGCTTGCCGTTCAGCACTTCAACAGGCAGCTCGCCGTTTTCCATGAAAATGCGTGACGGCTTCTGATTCGGGTTACATCCGTATTTTAATCCTAATTCTTTCATACTTTTCTCCTCTCATCCGATCCGGACCGGGTTGTCGGCATCCGGGCATATGCGGGCATATATAGTCTCCCTATACGCACTGATTCCTGTCCGCAGGTTTCTGCCTGATGCTGTGCCGGTTCCGGTCTGTACCGCGGCCGCTCATTCACTGCCTGCAGCCGCACGTACCAAGAAAATGCTTTATTTGTTTTTATTGATTATGCGTGTCTCGTATTTTCCTGTCTCTATATCTATGAATCTGACAAACAGCGACACCTTGTTGTCCTCGTTGAGACTGTTCCACACTTTATCCGCAAATGCATCGATATCTCCTGTGATATCGACTTTTTCCGGTTCGCCTTCAAAGCTCGGAAGCGGGCTGCCGTCACCTACATAAGTATGGATGAATCTGCCCTCGCCTGCCGGGCATCCGTCATATGCGAATGTGTTTCTTATACAGAATTCCGGATTTCCGTCATCACTCTTGAGGATTGACATCGCGAAGTCGTATTTTCCGTCTGCTATGTTCATTATTCCTGATATTCTTGGTGTAAAATTCGGGTCATCCGGCTCGAACTCGCGTGTTCTGAGTGCCTGCTCGAATGTCTTTCCCTCTGACATCAGGTCATATACGGTATCCGTCTGATCGCCGTTAGTGACAATTGTGGAATTTCCCAGCACTCTTACCGGTGCATAGATTATAAGGCTCGGGTCGCTCAGCTTTGAAGGGTCAAATGCTTCTGTCCTGATGCCTTCATCCTGCGTCACGAATACACGGTTGCGGCTGTTTACGCTTCTTCCCATTATGAAATACGCCGTAACTGCATATTTTCCGTCTTCTGATTTTCCTATTACAATGCCTCTGCCCGGATATGAATTACCCGCCAGCAGATCGGCAAGTGATTTTTTCTGCATATTGTTTTTTCCTTTCCCGATTACTCTCTTCCGTCCCAGCAGTAAGTGCAGAGACTGCATTTATCAACGCCTATCGCCTTGATTGTGTCCTCAAGATCCTGGAATTTCAGGCTGTCGAACTTCAGTCTCTTTCTTATTTCCTCGACCATAGCCTGATGCTTTTCGGTCTTGCCGTCCGCATATTCTGCCAGCATTTCCTGTGAAATCTCGTCCGCTTCGATTCCCTCAAGGTCCCTGATGACTCTTCTTGTTATCAGCTCCATGTCGCTGACCGATCTTGAAAAGTTCAGGTACTTGCAGCCGTACATAATCGGAGGACATGCCGATCTGACGTGGATTTCTTTTGCGCCGTTGTCGATGAGGTAGCTTACTGTCTGTGAAAGCTGAGTTCCTCTTACGATGGAGTCATCGATAAGCACGAATTTCTTGTCCTTTATGATCTGGAAAACCGGCACGAGCTTCATTTTCGCTATGCGGTTTCTTGCCTTCTGATTCTGAGGCATGAAGCTTCTCGGCCATGTCGGCGTGTACTTGATGAGCGGTCTTGCATAAGGTACTCTTGACTTGTTTGCATAACCCAGAGCATGCGCCACTCCGCTGTCCGGTACTCCCGCAACGTAGTCAACATCAAGGTCTCCGTCTTTTTCTGCAAGGTATCCGCCGTTGCTGTTTCGCATGAGCTCAACATTGCGTCCCTCGTATATCGATGTCGTATATCCGAAGTATGTCCACAGGAATGCACAGATTTTCATTTCCTTCTGCGGATCGGCCACCGTCTTCTCACCGTCTGCCGTGATGAATGCTATCTCCGCCGGTCCGAGCTCACGTTTATACTTGTATCCTACGTTTATGAATGCGAAGGACTCGGATGCCGCACAGTATGCTCCGTCTTTCTGCCCGATGATGAGCGGTGTTCTGCCGTACTTGTCTCTTGCCGCATAAAGTCCTTCCCTCGTAAGTATCAGCATCGTCATCGATCCGTCAATCTTAGCCTGTGCCTTTTTGATACCGTCCACAAGGTCTTTTCCTGTGGAAACCAGTGCTGCCACAAGCTCTGTGTTGTTGATGCTTCCGCCGCTCATGGACATGAACTGTCCTGACATGCTCTGCAGCAGCTCTTCCACGATTTCTTCCTTGTTATTGATGCGTCCGACTGTAGTGATGGCGTAGTCTCCCTGTCTGCTGCGGACTGTCAGCGGCTGCGGATCGCCGTCACTTATTGCACCTATTCCCATCCTTCCGGCCATTTCTTCGATGTCTGCCTCGAACTTGCTTCTGAAAGGTGAGTTTTCTATGTTATGGATTGAACGTGTGAAGCTGTTGTCTTCCTGCAGCACGCACATTCCTCCGTTTTTTGTTCCGAGATGTGAATGGTAGTCCGTTCCAAAGAACAGATCCATAACACAGTCCTGCTTTGAAACAAATCCAATTACTCCACCCATTAAAATGCTCCTTTCCTTATTATGTCGGGCAAAGCCCGACATCAGGTATCCCGCCTGAAAGTTGTCATAGCGCGGGGTTTCCTTATTATGTCGGGCGAAGCCCGACATCAGGTATCCCGCCCGATAGTTGTCATAG
>CAVECM010000050.1:0-15595 GCA_963614095.1 Bacteroidaceae bacterium | reverse complement strand
ACCATGGACTCACGCGTAGCGGTACTTCCTCCCGTTAGAAACATGCGCTGCCGGGTGCAGCGTCCGAATGAGCGGCCCTGCTGCAGTATAAAATCCGCGGGAGGACTGTTTCCGCGGATTTTACTGTTTGCTGTGTTTATTACGTTCTTAGAGTTTTTTCTTAGAGCTTTTTATTTATGCTTTTTATGTTTTATTGCCGTTTTTTATACTCTTAGGCCATTGAGTTCGTTAATGTCATCTTTTCCTGTTTGTTCGGGTTTGATTCATCGTGTTCGAGACCAGCCCGTCTTGTCTGAAATCAGCATATCTTGCCTTAAGCCGGTCATTTATCCAGAACCATCGCATTTTGCATGAAGCCGGTCATTTATTCAGAATCTGCACATTTTATCTGAAGCTGAGCCGTTTTACTCAGAATCAAACCCTTTATCTATATTGAATTTATATTGAGTTTTTTATTATGTTTTGAGAGTTGTATTGACTTATGTGTGTACCGGCAGCGGCGCCGGAGCTTCAGAGCATCCTGCCGCCGCCGGAAATCTATTTTAAATGATTGTAAAAAGAGGATAAGTATTTGTTTTTTTCAGCGGGTTATATGCCGCATGAGGCTGCATTTTGTATGCCCGGAGTGCACCGCACCGAAGCTGCGTGCCGTGCACTCCGGTGCATATATCACATCAAAGCTGTATTCTGTGCAGCCTGATGCGCGCTTCATCCTATGCACGGGTGACTCAGTATGTGCTTTCGGATTTCTGCCTTGCATCCGGCAGCCTGCTGCTGTCACAGCCGGCAGCCCGCCTGGTTCAAAGTGCTGCGAAAGGCTCAATCAGCTCCGAGGCCTCCGCCGCGCTTTTCCTTTATTTTGCCTGGTAGGCTGCAACAAGCTCCTGTGCATACTCAAGGCGCACATTCTTTTCGGCTACCATTTTCTTTACGATTTCCTCGAGCATTTCACCGCTTGCTCCCGCTACTGTCGCAAGGTTTCTTGCGTGGAGCGACATGTGACCTCTCTGGATTCCTTCAGTTGCCAGAGCCTTCATAGCCGCAAAGTTCTGCGCCAGACCAACGGATGCGATAATTTCACCAAGCTCAGCTGCAGTCTTTACACCCAGCATCTTTACAGCAACCTTCGCTGCCGGATGAATCTTGGTTGCTCCGCCTACAAGACCTACAGCCATAGGAATCTCTATCGTACCCACGAGATCTCCGTCCTTGTTCTTCTCCCATGTTGTCAGCGGCTTATACTGGCCGGTAATCGATGCGTATGAATGAGCCCCCGATTCGATAGCTCTTGTGTCATTTCCTGTCGCGATAACCACAGGAACGATACCGTTCATGATTCCTTTATTGTGTGTTGCCGCTCTGAACGGATCTGCATCCGCAAAAGCATATGCCTTGAGAATTCCGTCGATAACATCCTCTCCGAGGACATCCTTCTTCATAACGACTCTGGATCTTGCCAGTCTGTAAATAGCCAGGTTTGAAAGAATTCTCAGGTAAGCCTTGCCGCCTGTGAGCTCCTCAAGGAACGGCGATACCGCTTCAGCCATTGTATTTACTGCATTCGCACCCATCGCATCAAGAGTGTTGACCTTGAGATGCACGATAACCATGACACCTTCCTTAGTATCGATAATTCTCGCCTCAACGTCCTTGACTCCGCCGCCGAATTTCACAAGAGTAGGGTCCTTTTCGTTGCAGATTTCGATAATCTTGTCCTTGTGTTCCTCGATTATGATTTTCGCATATTCCGGATCATCGATTCCCGTAAGCTGTATCTGAGAAATCATTACTGTTCCGGTGTTGCTTGCAAAGAATCCGCCGCTTGCTCTTGCAGTCTTTGCTGCATTGCTGGCAGCTGCTATTACTGAAGGCTCCTCGGTTACCATCGGGATAACGTATTCCTTGTTATTGATGATAAAATTGACTGCGACGCCCATAGGAAGTGAAAATCTGCCGATAACGTTTTCCACCATATTGTCTGCTGTTTCCATGTCCAGCGAACCCGGATCCTGCAGCGTTTTCTGTTCGTCCTCAGTAATTCCTGTAAATTCTGCAACTTCCTTCATTCTTTCATCTGTTGTAAGTTTAAAAAAACCTGAATAACTGCTTGATTTCATTTTGCTCCTCCGTTTCTTTTATCTGCCGGAAAATCATGTACCTCCGACGTTTTTTCTGCCGTCGTTTCTTCTGCCGTCGAGAAAGAATCGTCTATTGCAGATATGTATCTTCTTCCCGAGTTTATTCATGTTTCCGACTTGTTGTATATACCCGGCTGAAGCTTCCCGCACCCGAGGCAAACCCCGCACCTTGAAAATTCAATACTACAGGCAATTATATGCGGAAGGCTTCAGCTCCTGATATTTTCCGATTCTGACTTTCGTCCGGATCTGCACTTTTCTATCTCTCGTCCAGATCCACCTTCATTCTCATAAAAGCAGATCCCATTGACTTGCCGAGGCTGTCGAGTCTCAGCGACATGGTAGCGCCTCCGCCGAGCGCATGATGCATGACAAAATTCATGCCGCACAGCGAATCCACATCGTACCTTATTATCTCACCCTTTACCATATCTCCGAAATAGTTTTTTACTTTTTCCACTGTAAGAACTTTTTTAAGGAATTCATAATCCTCAGGGTTTCTCGCATATACACACACATTGCTTGTGTCCCCCTTGTCTCCTGATCTTCCGTGAGCCAGCGTGTTAAGATATACCTCTGTCATTTATTTCACCTCCAGAATATGTGATTCCATTTTAACGGCATCTCTCGGGATGAATGTAGGCCATAAGCCTATGACCTCGCGCACCTTTGCACGTCCGCCGAAGAAGCTTGCTCCCGGAGGTCCGTTCAGCTGAAGCGGAGAAATCTCAGGAATGATTTTCTTGGCCTCTTCCTTATCGTCTGTTCTGAGCGCGATACGGAGAACCACCTCATTCTGCTTTCTGAGCAGCTCTTCATCGATTTCAGCTACATCAAGGTGCAGCGCATTGAGACCGAGGTAGTCGATTCGCATATCCTTATATTTAAGGTTCTTGCGTTTCATCTTCTTCATCAGGATTTCTGCCGCATACTGAGCCTTTTCATAAGCTTCAGGCCATGCAAAGCTCAGATACGTTTCAACCTTGTAGCCGGCATGGTATCCTACGCACAGCTTCAGCTGCTCAGGTCTTTCCTTGCCCTTGATATTGCCGACCTTTACACGGTTCTCGCCTTCCTGTGTGAGCGTTGCGTGACTTATATCCACATTGACGTCAGGCGTTATGTAATTCGCCGGATCGTGAACCTCATACAGGAACTGTTCCTTGCATGTCTGCTCAGAAATCAGGCCTCCGCAGTCCGGTGCTTTCGTAATGTAGAAGCTGTCCTCTGTCAGCTCTGCAATCGGGAATCCCAGATCATCCATGTCAGGTACACTGCGCCAGTCATAGTCGAAGTTTCCGCCCGAACCCTGTCCGCCGCATTCGAGCAGGTGTCCCGCCATGATTCCTCTCGCGAGGTTGTCGTAGTCATCTGCCGCCCATCCGAATTCGTGCTTCAGCGGTGCCAGGAACAGTGCCGAGTCAGCCGCACGTCCTGTTATCACAACGTCTGCATTCTGCTGCAGGCATTCCTCGATAGGCTCGTGACCGTGATAAACATTGACGTTCACAATCTTGTCTGCGATTTCTTCCAGCTTGCGGCCGTTGTCGATATTCCTGAACTCAATTCCCTGAGCCATGAATTCCGGCATCTTGTCAAGCAGGTCGTCGCCTGTCACATATCCGATTCTGTATCCGTGCATGTCATTTTTTTCTGCAAAGGTTCTGATAGCGTCTACGCATGACGGAATGTTCATGCCGCCTGCATTTGTTATGATTCTGATATGCTTTTCAAATGCTTCCTTTCCTGCAAGATCCAGAATTTTGATGAAGTCTCTCGCATATCCCGCGGAAGGGTTCTTCAGCTTCTGTCTCTGCATGATGGACAGTGTGAGCTCTGCGAGGAAGTCGCATGCCATGTAATCCAGGTCGCCGTGCTTTATCATATGTACGGCTGCATCCGGGCTGTCGCCCCAGAAGCCCTGACCTCCTCCTATTCGTATTTTTTTCATTCTGATCCTCCTTGTTTTGAATTATGTTCTCATGTATTCGAATTTTGTTTTCTGAACTTTGATTTTATGAATTGTGGTTTTCAGGATTCTGATTTTGCTTTCTGCATTGTGATTCTCAGAATTCTATTTTCCCGAATTTCATATGTAAACTGCATATTTCGTAAATCTGCGATTCACGATTGCCGGCGAATGTGCCGGTTTTATATTCCGAAAATCTGTAATATCACCCATGACGATGCGTACCATGACATGAACTGTACACCTACGCCTACGCCGAAATATCTGTTGAATACACCGCAGATCATGCCGATTGTTATTGATGTGAGAGCGCCTACAAGACCGCCTTCATAAAATGCCACTACTACCATCAGTCCGAAGAACATGCTGATGATTGCTTCCTGGCTGACATATTTCAGAGCTACAGCTGCAGCCTTTCTTGCCAGATTCATGGAGAACGGATAAGCTACAACGGCGGCTACTACTACACCAATCATTCCGTAAAGCAGGAAGTCTCCTGTCGACATCAAATGGTGCAGATTGTTATCCAGCGAGAATACCGGCGGGCAGTTGAACAGTGCCTGTCCCGGACCCATAGCCATCGGGCTTAACGGAACTCCGAATGCGATAAGCGGTATTACCAGCTCTGCGATATATGTTGACTCTGCTACAGCATTCATTGCCGATAATGTGCTTGTCAGCTTCTGATATGTGCCCTTTACTCTGTTATGAATGAATTCGCCTACGATTACTGTCATGCCGACAGGGCTGAATGTAAATGTCAGCGATGATATAAAGCATCCGACACTGATGTTTCTGATCTGCTTTCCTGACAGAATCTTGAGCGGATTCGGAAACCATCCTTTCCAGCTCTTGTTTTCAGGTGCCAGCCAGAAAGCTCTTTTGCCTTCTCTTGTCAGCTTGTCTCTCGCTACAGGTGACAGCACTGTCAGTACGTCTGCAATCATCGGTCCGATAGCGATGCCCATGAATACTCCGATTGATATCGGGTGATCAGCTTCCGAGGCCATTCTGGTGAGTGCCTGAAGCAGTATCATGAAAGGAATCAGTGCGAACAGGCTCGCCCATTTACCTGTTGATGTATATGCGATGAATACAGCCATCAGCAGGAACACGATCGGAATCCACGGCTCGATAATATCTCCCAGCGGTGCGATAAGTGCTGCGAAGCCTACTGCTACAGGTACTGCAATTACTGCACCCAGGACTGATCCTGATATCATTTTTCTCAATGCGATATGCGGTACGCCGAGTCGCCTCATGGTATTGGCGTAATCCATCATCGGGATGGCCAGTGTATCTCCCGGCACACCGAGCAGCGTTGTCGGTATCGCGTGAGTCATATGCTTTGACATAACTGCCGCGATAAAGAACGAGAATACTGCTACAGGCGGAACACCCAGCAGGATGATGATGATTGTACCCGGTACCAGAACAGCAGTTTCATCTGTGCCGGAGATAAGTCCGATAAGCATATATATGATTCCGCCTAAAAGCGCAAATCCGACTGCCCATAATAGCGTTTCCATTTATTTCACCTCCTGCTCTGCGTCCGAGGTCTGCTCATTGACTGTGCCCGGCTTTGAATCTGCATCCTGTGCTTCTGCATCATCCCCCGGCACTGCATCTGTACCGCGGGCAAACACATCGTAAAGCCCCAGTTCTTTCATTTCCTGTATCGTTCGCTTGTCCGTGTGAGCAAGTGCCTCGGCCTCCGCCTTCATATCCAGATTGAGTTCTTTTATGATTGCCGCCTTATCATCGGTCTCGATGTCTTCTTCATTGAGCTCTCGCTGCGGCTTGAAAAGAATTCCCGATATGACTGCACTGATCAGCGACCCTGCAACACCGAACAGCAGCGAATATGAATTCGCCATGGACTCGTCGATGCTGGTCGCGGCCAGTATGTGTTTGCCGAGCATGAACATCGAAAGACATATCACGACGCCTATCAGCATTGCAATCAGCATGCTTTTTACCTTGACGCGGTCTCCCCAGACATCGGCATACACCATTTTACCTTTTGCCATTTTGATAACCCTCCTGTTTAAATTTGAAATCTGATGATGTGCGGAGCGAAGTTTTTATCCGGCTGCCCGGATTAACTGAGTCATGTCCGGCCCCGAACCGGGTAAGCCGCTATTGGCCGGGTCTGCAGCTTATTGCCCGGTCGGCGTTCGAACTGACTATCCGGACGACTTTCGTCCCACATCGTTTGGTGATTTTCTCTTTGCACATATATAAAGCAACAAGCGTGCCATTTAAGCGCACAAATCTTTCATGTTCCGATACATTTTTTCGGCGTTTTTTCCAACGCTCTTTTGTGTAAAAACGCCCTGCCCCTGAAATTTCAAGTGTTTTCGTGTTCTTTGAGCAAAGAAAAATCTGCCGTTTCCGGCAGATTCTGTGTCTTTATTTTGTTGATATTATATATAGTTTTGAATGATTGGAAATGTATGCTCACGACTGAAGCAGTTGCCGAGTGTCAGTTTTGGCAATTTCGTGATGAGCGTGTGCCGTTTTTGGCAATTTTATATGTTTTCATGCCTTTTATGGCAATGCCGGTATGTGGGGGCGTCGGCCTCGGCATGCAGGGGCGGCATTATGCCTGCGCTTTTATAAAATCAGCTATATTGCGGAATTCGATCTCTGCTCTTTTGATCATCGACTCCTTTGTCGCAAAAGCCACATGCGGAGTAACCACCGTGTTCCTTGCATTTATCAGGGGTTCGTCAGCATCAAGCGGCGGCTCTTTGTCAAACACATCAATCGCCGCTCCGGCAATCCTGCCGCTGTTCAGTGCATCGGCAAGCGCTGCGGTATCAACCACCGGACCCCTTGCGGTATTTACAAGAACTGCTGACCTTTTCATAAGCGCAATCTGCTCCTTCCCGATCATCCCCCTCGTCTCATCCGTCAGCGGGACATGCAGAGAAACAACATCTGCCTTCTGCAGAAGTTCGTCCAGACTCACATACGGAATGCCCGCCACTCTGCCCGGCGTTCTGCTGTACGCAATAACATTCATGCCGAAAGCAGCTGCGAGCTTTGCAGTTCGCGAACCTATAGCACCTGTTCCGACAATGCCCATAGTCTTGCCCTCAAGCTCGAAGCCGATCAGGCCGTCCTTCGTGCCGGACGCACGCGCCGCTTCATCACACTTGCTGATATTCCTGTAAAGATTCAGCAGCAGTCCGAATGTCAGCTCCGCCACCGCAGTCGTGGCATACCCTGCACAGTTCTGCACCTTTATGCCTCGCTCCGCACAGTAATTCATGTCAACATGGTCAAGACCCGTGAATGCCACCGCCAGCATCTTCAGATTTCCGCACTTTTCCAGCACCTCCCGCGGAAAAGGCAGGTTGCCGATTGCTATGATATCCGCATCATGCCCGCGCCTGCCGAGCTCATCCGGATCCGTCGTCCTCGTATCATAACAGATTATTTCTGCTTTCTCTCCAACAGCCGCTCTCGCAATCTGCATAAATTTCTCCTGCTCCACACCCAGTGGCTCAATAACAACTATTTTCATATTCACACCTGTTCCTTTCATGTTCTGCCGTAATCTGTTCTGCTCGACCGGTCTGCCGTGTTTGGGGCTGCCATGTTCGGGGCTGCCATGTTCGGGGTTGCCGGCAGCCGGACCCGTTTTGCACGCGGGGTCTGCTGCCCGGTTTGCGCACGGGGTCTGCTGCCCGGTTTGCGCACGGAATCTGCTGTTCGGTTTATATCCGGCAGCCGGTTCTGAGAGCAGGCAAGCTTCATTTGCCGGCCGCTTCATGTTCTGATACCGAAATTATAAGCATTAAGATTCATTCCGTCAATCAGGCAATCCATGAAACATGTAATTCTTATCTCAGCTTATCGCAGCCAACCGGCATACAGGTGCGGATATTTCGAAATACAGCAGCGAAAGCCGTCAATATACCCCCCTCTGAAGCGAATAACGAAAATAACAATCTGTTTGAACGGTAAATTTAAGATTATGAAAAAAATTTAAGATTGCGAAAAAATATAACGGTCACCGGGCAGCCAGGTCAATCAAAATCCTGATATCGCATAAATTGAACAGCGCCGGAACTTACCTGCTGCCGACCGATAAATCTCGGGGAATTTCCTTACATAATCTGGGAATTCCGTCGAATCATACAACTAACATAGATTTTAAATGCTTTAGTTGTAATTTTTTCAACGATTTCGCAAAAGTGAGCTCTTCTATATAAGATTCAGAAGGATTTTCGGCCCGAAAATCCTTCATTTTAAAGATCCGAATCACAGAAGCCATTGAATTTTACAACTAAGCCGCTCCTATATTAATTCAGTTGTAAGAATTCAGCCAGTTTCCATTTTCAGCCAGTTTCGCATCTCATCCCATGCGAACGCTATGGATTATTAAAACCCGAATATCTCACAAAAGCTCTGTGGTACACTGTTTTCCTGATTTCGAAACGGCAAAAGAGAAGCGCTGTATAAATCTGCAAAAGAGATCTGCAAAAAAATCCGGCGATGCTGCCGGATTTCTCCCTTTTAATCTAAAAAAGGAGCTGCCGCTCAATTGACCACTACGTCAACTATGCAGCAGCCCCTTTCAAGCTCAACATAACGGCAGGCGGGCCAGCCGACAATATTCCATTCCTGACAAACCGCTGCCTAATCAATACCGGATGTCTGCGGACTGGCCCGGCAAACTATTCCTCCACGGAAACTCCTGCTTCAGGATAATATCCTGTTTCCGAGATCTACCCGGTATGAGCTGTGAAAATACCTAAACAGCCTACTTCAGATAATACTTTGCAAACGACTGCAGAAGCTCACGCTGATCGCCGAGCGGGTCGCTTTCCATCTTGAGACCATCCTTGGTAATCATCATCGTGTTTCTGTCAGTAGTGTCGTACTTAGTCCATTCAGTATCACTTGTGCTCGGATCGCCGGTCTTTGCAAAATTAACCCACGCCTCGCACACCTGATCTGCCAGATCAACATCGACAGTTCCGCTGAAAATCGTCTCTTCCTCATTATGGAAAACATACGCTACTTCTGTCGCATGGCATGCACCTATGAAATCAAAGTTGTCTGACGGCACGTTGAAGTAATACATATAAGTGTTTCCGCCTGCATCCGCATGGCATGAAGCCGCTTCAACCGACGGCATTCTGAATCCTGTCTCATTGCCGAGTTCTGTGTTCTGCCATACCTCGTCAAGCTCCTTGATCTGATCAAGCTCGAAGAACTGGTCAAGCTTTGCCTTATCCTCATCAGATGCAGCCGCATATGCAGATGCCTTCTTTTCTGCTGCTACAAGCTCCTCATACATTGCGAGATTTTCCTCGATGCCTTCCTCATCCATCTCGCTCATCTCAACTGCGCCCATTTCGTTGACCCAGTATCTCCATTCGTCCGCATTTGTTCCGATCATTAAATCAACATCCTTGCCGATGCCGCTGCGGAGTGCCTCGTACGGATCCTCCTCAACTATACCCTCATCGCCTCTGTACGGCATATTGTAAAGGTCGTTCAGTGTCGTTCCCTCGCCGTCAATATCTTTCTCCGTGTAAATCTCAATAAGTTCGTCCTCAGGAATTGCCATCAGGTCATCCATGTTTTCCGCACCGGTTGCCTCGAGGAGTGCCTCTGTGGTTCCCATGTTGTCAAAGTCTTCCTGATCGTATGTGAGATTTACACATCCGCTCTCTGCTATTGCTCTCTGGAAAAGTCCCTGTGCGTCTGAGCTTGCTGTCAGAAGTGATGCAAAAGCGCCCCCTGCCGATTCTCCGAAGATTGTCACATTGTCAGGGTCTCCGCCGAATGCCTCGATGTTTTCCTGTACCCATTTCAGTCCCTGCATCAGGTCAAGCATGCTGAGGTTCTTGCTGTCCGGGAAGTCCTCGCCGCCCTCGACTTTGCTCAGATCGATTTCGCCGAACATGCCGAGTCTGTAGTTCATGCTCACTACTATCACATCATTGTGCTGCTCCACTATAGTCGCACCGTTGTACAGTGAGTCTGCCGTGCCGCCCCATGCAAAGCCGCCGCCGTGTATGTATACCATTACAGCTTTGTCTGTGGTTTCAAGGTCTTTTGTCCATACATTCAATGTAAGGCAGTCCTCTCCGACTCCGGCCTCGTTCTCACCGGCAGGCTCCGAGTGCCATGAATACTGAACTGAAGTCTTGCCGAATTCCTTTGCGTCGAAGGTTTCGTCACTGTCTTCCGGTGCTTCAGGTGCTTTCCATCTCAGATCGCCTGTAGGCGATTTTGCATATGGTATGCCTTTGAATGCGAGAACATCCGTGTCCTCATCCACCGCACCTACGAAATTGCCGTTTGCACAGTCCGCCGTCATAGAAGCCTCGTCTGTTTCACTGTCTCCGCAGCCGGACAGCCCGATTGAGAGCGTGAATGCCAGCATAGCCGAAAACAGCACCGGCAGTATTTTTTTCTTCATTCCTCTTGACCGTACGGTTCTCCTCTGTGCGGCTTCATTTCCCATGACGCCTCTCTTCATGAATTCATCTTTGATGAGTTCTTGTTTCATGAATTTTCTTTTCATGAGCTTCCTCCTTTTTCTCAAAGCACATCTGCCGTAAAGTATGCTGACCGGCTGACAATCAGACTGCCGGCTATCAAGCAGACTGCCGGCTGGCAATCAGAACGGCGGCTGCCTTACTCAATTAATGGACCGACGGAGCCGGCAGCTCAGCAGTCCTGCAGCCGGCCGGAATATATCCGGCATGCCTCAGACTCCTATGAACCGGCGGTGCGCTTCCCTTCTGCATATTTCCTGCAGTTCTGCAGATTCAGCAGGTTTGCAAATCAAGCAGTTCTGCGGAATAATGCGTGTGTTTTGCAAGATGATTAAGAAATATTGCAATTTTCGAATATTTTAACCGATAAAAGAGCATAAAAAAAGTACCCGACCGGGTGATATTGGCGGGTACCATCTGATTTCCTCACAATCTGAGCTGAATTCATGAGCTGCTGCGGTACTGCAGATCCCTGATGTCACCGCCTCGCTCTTTTTCTTCTGACGCATTCTGCTGCATGCTCAGTGCCGCAGTCCGGCCGCATGCTATGCTCATGCGTGCTATGCTCACGCGCGCCACGAGTCTACTACATGAACGACCTCCATCCTGCTGTTTATGCCCATTTTGTCATAGATATTTTTTATGTGCTTCTTGACAGTATTTACTGATATGTAAAGCTCTGCAGCTATCTCAGGGTTGGTTTTCCCCATGTAAAGGTGCCCCAGTACTTCTCTTTCGCGTACGGTCAACCGGTGAATCTCCGCAAGTATGTCCAGCTTTTCATCCAGCTGCATATTCTGTCCGCGGCTCATGGTCTCCTCGCCGGTGGAAAGGGATATATCCGGTCCGCCGGTGGAAAGGGGTATATCCGGCCCGGCGGCTGCTGCGTCTGGATTCAATAAGGCAGCGCTCGGATTTAATGCAGCGTGCGAGGCTGATCCGGCGGCAGCTGCTGCGTCCCGGTTCGATGCAGTGTGCGCAGTCGGATCCAGTACGGGGTGCGTGGCCGATCCGGCGGCGGTCTGCCCGGCGGCTGTGTCCGAATTTAATGCGTTGTGCGTGGCCGGTCCGGCGGCCGTGGTCCGGAATGAACTCTCAGCAGCGGCCGGCAGTGCAGTGCTGTCTGCACCGGAATCAGCCGCCTCGTAAGCTCTCCTGCTGTTGAAGAACAGCGGGCTGAAATCCTCCGTAAATACAAATACGCACGTGGCAAGATTCAGCAGAAACATCACGGCTCCGGTAAAATCAGGAGTCTGAAGCTCCCATGCGGACACCCCGTAATTTCCTGCGAACAGCCCGAAATCGACCACTCCCTGGATGACGTTCCACAGAATAATCAGCACAGAGCATACCACAATAAACCTTTTCCTGAACGTACTGACACTTTCTATAATCCCGCAGACGCTCCCGTAAATTATCATTACTGCCGTAATTGTGATGAACACTGTTTCTGCTGCCGTCCATGCGGCTCTGACCACCGGGCTGCTTATGTCATAATATGAACCCATGAATGCCGTTGTGACGACGATTGATGCAAAGATGCGCAGTGCTGTTACCGCAATGCCGGCAACCGCCAGCCGACGGTGTTTTTCTCTGTCGAGCAGGTGCAGAAGCAGCATTATCCAGCACAGAACCAGCAGATTGCAGAGTGCATAGTCAGCGATTCTGAACGGAAGCGCCAGCGCAAATTTCTGCTGTACAACCTCGCGGTAGTAAAATATAAAATACAGCAGGTCTGTCAGCAGCACCACAATCGCGAATCTGCGCGCCGCTATGTACGTCCTGTTTTCCCGCTCGGTTTTATGTACAAAAACGAGCGCAGCAAAAACAAGGCACACAATTGATATCAGCATTGCAATGATATACAGGATAAAAACAGTATTTACATACATCTCTTCTTCTCCGTTTTTTTAGTCGGCTTTACCGGCAGGCTGTACCCTCGGTATTCCGGCGCCGGACCGCACTGATGCGGCATGCCCGGATGCCGGCCGCCTTAAATACTGAAATTATCGATAAGGCGCGTCTTTCCGATATAAACCGCCATTGCGACCAGATCACCGGCAAACAGCGTTTCCTTCGGCATCATAGTCATTCCGTCCACGGCCTCGATATAATCAATCCGCGCGAGCGGCTCCGCCTTCACAATAGCAGTCATAATATCAATAACCTCACGAGCCGGAATCCCCTTGCCGCCTGCAGCCGCCTGACCGCCGAGTTCCTCCTCGACTGCCTTCTGCGCCGCCTTTACAGAACGACTGAGAACCAGTGCCGCCATTCTCTCCTCCTCGCTGAGATACGTGTTCCTGCTGGATTTCGCAAGACCGTCAGCCTCCCGGACAATCGGACAGCTCACAATCTCGATGTCAAAATTCATATCGCGCACCATCTGTCTGATGACCGCCACCTGCTGTGCGTCCTTCTGTCCGAAATAAGCCCTGTCCGGCGCCGCTATATGAAAAAGCTTGCTGACTACTGTACATACTCCGCGGAAATGCCCCGGACGGCTTTTGCCGCAAAGCTGCTTCGTCATGTCTGTCTCGACGTTTACATAAGTCCCGAATCCGGACGGGTACATCTCCTCAACCTCCGGATGGAAAACCATGCTGCAGCCTTTTTCCTCGAGAATACGGCAGTCGTGCTCAAAATCTCTCGGATAGCTGTCCAGATCCTCCCCGACGCCGAACTGAGTCGGGTTTACGAACACCGATGCCACGACACGGTCACATCCTGCCGCTGCCGCTTCAACCAGCGATGCGTGCCCCTCGTGGAGCGCCCCCATCGTCGGCACCAGCCCGATTGTCAGGCCTTCCTTCTTCCATTCTTTAACTTGCTTTCTCACATCTTCTACAGTCGCTGCTATTATCATATCGATCTCCAATCTTATTTTATAGTCGCTTTTGTCCCGGCCGCTTTTGTCCCGGCCGCTTTTGCCCCGGTCTATTCTGACGTTTCTCGCTCTTGATTATCTGCCGGGACGGACATGCGAGACATGCCGCTGCCGGTTATCTATCAGGGAGCTTGCAAATAGTCCGCCGCTCCTGGTTATCTGCCGGACTGCCCGTTGCTCGGCCTCGGACCGCTTTGATCATTGCCCGATTGAACCGCTGCCCGGCTTCGGGCTGCATCGTTCCGGCAGCACTTTTCGCCTGCTGCAATCGTATGCGGCCGGCCGCTCCGGCATATCTTACCTGTCCCTGTATTTTATTTATCCTTCAGCTTCTCTATTATCTCATCATCTATCTTAAATCCGTGAGCCTCAGTCGGGAACACTCCCTCCTTGACCTCTCTGTCGTAATCCTTAAACGCCTGCACCATCGTCTCCCCGACATTAGCAAACTGCTTTACAAACTTAGGCACATAATCCGTGAAGAGCCCCAGCATATCCTGCCATACGAGCACCTGCCCGTCGCATCCCTCACCGGCACCGATTCCTATCGTCGGAATCATGAGCTTCTGACTGATGAGCGCCGCGAGCTTTGCAGGAACACACTCCATGACCACTGCAAAAGCGCCGGCTTCCTGTACATCATACGCGTCCTGAATAATCTGTGCCGCAGCTTCCTCACTCTTGCCCTGCACCTTGAAGCCTCCGAAAGCATTCACCGACTGCGGAGTCATTCCGATATGCGCAACCACAGGAATCCCTGCATCCGTAATCGCCTTGATGTGCTCCTTTACAGCAGCGCCGCCCTCGAGCTTGACCGCATTCGCTCCTGTTTCCTTAATCAGTCTGCCGGCATTTACAACAGCATCATAAACTGACGGCTGATACGACATGAACGGCATGTCCATTACGACAAACGTGTTTTCAACGCCTCTTACTACTGCTGCTCCGTGGTGAATCATGTCCTCCATCGTTACCGACAGGGTATCCTTGTATCCCAGCATAGTGTTTCCCAGTGAATCGCCCACCAGGATCATGTTGATTTCCGACGCTTCCATGAGCTTTGCCGTAGAATAATCGTAGCATGTGAGCATAGATATTTTCTCGCCATTCTGCTTCATTTTCAATAAGCTTGCAACAGTGTTCTTCATTGTTTTTCTCCTTTTCCTAACAGCTGTGACATCTCGGCGTAATCCCGGTCCGGGTGCCTCTGCTGTGCCATCTTCACGAGTCTGCGGCTGAGCAGCCTGTAAAGATTTCTCTCGTTTTCATCCTCTAAACATTCTATGTGTTTCCTGACCGTTCCCGTGTCGTTTCTCTCGATGGGACCTGTCAGACTTTCGGTGGGTCCTGCCTGTGCGATATGTGCCATGTTGCCTGTGAGTATCGGTGCCAGCGCTTTTACCGCCGATTCTTGTGTAAAGCCGCACCGTGTCATCAGTTCGATACTCTGGTCAATAAGTCCGCAGACCAGATTGCTGGCAATTGCCGCAGCGCAGTGGTATGTTGTCTTGTCTTTTCCGTCTATGACACTTGTGGGGTTTCCCATATTCTCCAGCGCCTGCCGGAGGCTGATGAAGTGCCTGCTGTGTCTGCCGTTTCTTCCGCCCTCCAAAGTAAAAAAAACACCCGTCAGTTCTTTGTAAGCGTTGTATTTATCGCTTACTGCGAACAGCGGATGGATAGAATACCCGTATGCGCCGGTCTCCTCAATGCCCTCAAAAGCATCTGCGGATGACATAGCGCCGCTACAGTGGCATATTGTTTTCTCTTTTATGCAGCATTCCTTCACCTGCTTCCAGGTTTCCCGAATGCTTCCGTCAGGAACTGTCAGGAAGATAACGTCGCACTCATCAATCAAATCTCTGATATTATCGTATTCTTCTGAATGCGTAAATCGCGCCGCGTCTTTTGCTGACCTGCTGCTCCGGCTGTAATAGCCTTTTACATTGAGACTGCTGTTTGTAAGAGCTTCTGCCGAATTCTCCGCGCTGTCAGGATTCATGATTGAATCCGAATTTCTCGCGCTGTCATGATTCATGATTGAATCCGAATTTCTCGCGCTGTCACGATTCATGAT
>CAVECM010000049.1:0-15879 GCA_963614095.1 Bacteroidaceae bacterium | reverse complement strand
TCAAGATACGGATTGGTCTTGAATGTCGAGTTGAAAAAGCTCCTTATGAATGCCGCCATCTCATCCCAGTATCCGCCCACATAGGCCTCCTGGAGAGGGGTGTCATATTCGTCCAGAAGGATTATAACTTTTCTGCCGTAGTATCTGCTGAGATAAAATGCCAGTTCTCTGACGGATCTCGCTGCCGCCGCATCTGTTATCTCATTTATTCTGTCGGAATCGTTAATACCCTCTGAAAATATCCGGAAGGCTTCTTTTTCCTCATCGCTCAAGGCATCGTATTCAAGAAGATATTCGTGTTCTCTGTAGGCATTCATCACCGACGCCATTATATTCTCTCTTGTCAGGCTGAACTTGCCGCCCTTTGCATCTGCAAACGAAAGGAATATCACCGGATACGTCCCCTGAATTGCACGATATTTCTCACCGTATTCCTCGTCCTCCCAGACTGAAAGCCCCCTGAAAAGGTCTGCCCGATCTTCATATTTATTGGAAAAGAAGCAGTTCAGCATGTCCATATTCAGCGTCTTGCCGAAACGCCTCGGGCGTGCTATAAGGGTAACCGCGTCTCGGCTTTCCCACCATTGCCTAATGAAATCTGATTTATCAATGTAAAAGGTGCCGTCTTCTCTTATTTTTTCAAAGCTCTGTTCACCCGTTGCAATTATCTCCCTCACCGTTCTTTCTCCCTTCATTTACATGATTTGTCAGCCTATACATCTTTGATTTGGCAAAAATTTTCTCTGTAATAATTATATCATGTTTTCGTTCTGGGAGATATGTTTTATCGGCGGAGCGATAAACAGATATATATTCAGTACACTTCAGAGAATATGCAATTGTATTCAACTCATTTATCACAATGACCTTGTTTTATATCTGCTGCAGCTGTTCTCTCCATCTGGCGGCAGCCCTCTCGATACGTTTTTCGCCGAGAATCCGTGTGTCAAAGCCGGCTTCTCTGAAAATCTGCGTCGGTCCCTTCCCGCTTGTATATTCCTCAATGAAATGCCTCTTGAAATCATCCTTATAAAAAATCTTCTTTTCCGTTACATGCTTTACATTGGGATTGTTTTTTACGATTTCCATTTCTGTTTTGCTCAATATCCCTGCACCCATTAAGTTCTCCTTTCCGTCTGCCGCAGTTCTTCAGAGGACAATATTGATTTGCCTCTTTTTTAATTCCGGATTACAGAAAACGAATGTGAAAAAGCGAATTTTCCTGTGACTAACGCCTTCACTGTCAGCCGCCTGCGCACTCCGGCGGATATGCTTCAGGCATGTTGCTGTAATTCAGATTCTGTGTTTTATTATACCGAAGCCTCCGTTCCGCCACTGTTCCGCTGCCGTTCCTGTCATGAAAAAACACGAGACATATCTATCACGTCCCGTGCTTTACAATACAGCTGCATGCAGCTTTTTATTCTGTCGAAGGTTATTTTTTAATCTTTACTTTTTCAGGCAATTGTACTATAGCTTTCGAGTTCCGGCAGTGTAAATTCGCTCCAGCTGTAATTCTGCATATAAACTCCGTTGAACAGGCTGCGGTTTTTCTCTTTATCTGACAGATAATCATACAAATCGCATTTTACTATATCCAGATTAATGCATCGCTTCCCTTTATCATGAATCACAAGATCCGGAATGTTGTTGTCCTCCAGCTCCTGCCTCAGTCTCATTACAACCTTACGGTAACGTGCAAGCGTCACTTTGTTTGAATCCTCATCCTCCCATATGCAGTTGATTGCTTCCCTCGCAGAAACATACCCGCCTCTGCGGTCAACAAGCACTGCCAGCAGCTCTTTCGCCTTTGAGCTTTTAAACAGAACAGCCTTTCCATCGACAAAGATATCAAAATAACCGAATGTCCTTATTACTATTTTTCTGTCCTCTGCCGCATTATTCTTTAAAGCACCTGCTTTTCGCTGAACATTTCTTTTTTCCGGAATCACTATATTGTATCTGAAAGCATAGTGAATGTATGTGTCCGCTGCGTCAACCCCGCATGCTACCATACACGCATAACGCTTTTCTATACGGCCGTCTCCGTATGCTACGGTATATTCTTTCATTGCATTCAGCTGACCGTTTATGATTGACCGGACTTCCTCCGAAGATAACGGGCAGTGCGCGAAAAACTCGTCTATATCTGCTCCGTTTTCTATTGCCTCGGTTATTTCCTCGCTGCTCAGCCCTGTGAATCTCTGCGTTTCCGCCGTTACATTCAATGGCATGATAATATTATCTTTCAGCTTGAATTCCATGATATTGCTGCATGCCATCTCTTCTGCCATTTTTCTCTTCTGCGAGGTCATGTCCAGACAACAGAACACGCCCAGTACTTCATTGATTTTGAAGAATGTGCCGGTATAATACCGGATTTTATCTGAATTGTTTTCTGCCTGTTCCGAACTGAATTCACTGCAGTCGATTGAGAAATCAATGGAGTGAGGGGTGGCATCATTAAAACCGTCGTTAAGAGCCTCCCTGAAAAAATCCATGAATTTTTTCTGCTGAGCCGGTACCGGTATTCTTTTACACCAGTATTCTACAATATCATCCGCAAACATACGCACGCCCGGTATATTGTTCTGCACGTCCGGATACTCTGTACACAGGCAGTTGACTGTATTCTCAGCAATATTCAGCTCATACACTGCATCATGCACATATGTCAATGCATTGAAAAAATCTCTCTGCAGTGTCTGCTGCGGATCTGCAAGATACACACCCGATTTCATGAATACTCCCTGGTATACGGTCCTCGGTCCTTCTTTCACTTTATACAGCCATGCCGCTACATGCACTCTGCTGCCGTCACATCGGAAAATCTCCATTTTGAGATTTACACCATTCTCACTTTTGCCGGCTTTATTCAGTGCATCGCGGAACGCCTGCCTGTATTCAAACGGAATCATGAAAAAAATATTTTCCTTCATATCTTCAAACGCATTGTTTTTTCCGCATCCCACGCCCAGCAGATCTTCCATTCCGCTGTTCACAGCCAGTACCGAAGGATATTGTTCATATGTCAATCTGACTATTCCGCACGGAACAGCATCGCTTATATCCATGATTGTGCTGCTGTCTGCCGATGCATCCTCAGCGGCTGTAAGCACCGAAAATCCCCAGATGCCTTTATCGTCTCTTTTCTGTGATGTCATGGTATCACTGACTCGAACAACATCACCTCTTTTCGTTATGATGCGATACTGCACTGTCAGAGAACGTTCTTCCGATGCCATCTTTTCCAGAAATTCTGCGTATATATGTCTGTCGTCCGGATGTATCATTTCGATATATCTGCCGCCGAATTTTTCGTGTATCTCCTCCCGGCTGTATCCAATCATATCCCGCAGTCCGCAGTTCATAAATTTAAGATTTGCGGAGCCGTTGAAATACATTCTGTAAAATTTTCCTGACGTATATCGGGACTCATCGCATATGTTTATATCGGTATCTTTTTCTGTCTTTTTTTCAGCCATTTCCTCTCATCTCACTTCAACTGTTGTTCTGCATCTCCGACATATTAAGTCTATGTTTTGCGGATTTGCCTCGTGGTGACTCTCATTACTGCAATTTATTACAGCTATATTAACAGACCGATACCAACATCAAACCAACATAATTTATATTTTAAGCTGATTATTCCAGGTTTTCGTTCATGATTCCCGCCAGAATCGGATCACCCCAGGAATATTCCGAGAGAAATTCGCCTTCAAATCTGTCGCGGTTTCCCATATTTTTATCCTGCCATGCGAAATAATCACAGTCGCAGACAGAGGTATTAAGCATCTGTCCTCGCTGGGTTGAAAGCAGCAGATTGCTTATCCCGGCTTCAGCAAGAGCATGCTTAAGCCGGCTCAGAGCATTATAATACACCTTCATGCTTTCATTGCTGTATTCCCGGTTTTCCCAGACTGTGCGGTATATTTCTTCATTGCTGATTTCTTTTCCGCGCCTGGAAGCGATGAGGGCTAAAATCTCTTTTGCTTTACCGCTTATCTTTATCGGCACGCCGTCTTTCAGCACATTGAATCTGCCGAACATCTGAATATAGATATCCTTTTCAAGACGACCGGCAAGCAGAGACATTTTCCCGGCCATCATCCGGATTGTTTCTTTTTTATAGGGCTTGAGGATATAGTAATCACCGCCGATTTCGTTGAAATTCCGCAGGTATTCATCATAGGCGGAAATAAACACAATCAGCAGCTCCGGTATTATCTCTCGGAGTCTGACTGCCAGCTCAATGCCATCCATCCCGGGCATCCGCACATCCAGAAGTGCCAGCTCAAACTGATTCTCACGGGCAAATTCAATAGCCTCCTCTGCACTTTGAAATTGTGCAATAACATTTATTTCCGGAATATCTGCGCTGAGCCGCATGAAACTGCGCAGCATAATCGCTTCATCATCGACTAATATTGCTCTCATTGCTTACCTCCCTCCGGAATCGTTACTGTGACTTTTGTTCCCTGTCCGACTTCACTTTCAACTCCAACATGTGCATTCATCAGTGTTTCAAATCGGAAAATCAGATTATAAAGACCGTTGGAGTCACGCCTGCCGTTTTTTACTTCCTTCATTGTTCTTTCAAAATCAAAACCGATACCGTCATCTTCTACACAGATTACATAACAGCCTTCACTGCGATAAGTGCTTACCTTTACCGTGCCGCCCCGTGCTCCTCGCTCATATATGCCGTGACGAATAGCGTTTTCAACAAGCGGCTGAATACTCAGCGGAATAATTTCAAACTCTGTTTCCGCGCAGTTATATTCAATGCTGAGTCTTTCCCCGAAACGCATTTTTTCAATATTGACATAAGCCTTGATATTTTCAAGTTCCTCTGCAAACGGTACTATCTGTTCAGTGGACATTGAACGGATACATGCGCGCAGATGCGTCGTAAAGTCATATATCAGATCCGACGCATACTGCGGATTCTCAAGAACGATTTCCCTGATGGACGAAAGTGCATTGTAAAGAAAATGCGGCTGCATCTGACTGTTTGCGTTTCTGATTCTGCTTTGTTCAAGCTGCTGTTTCACATCATCCAGTTCCTGTTCAAGCTTCTGCTGCATTTCCTTATACCTGCGAAGATCCGTCACAATGGAATACCCGTACATAGTCCCCGATGAACTGCGCTTTGCATCCATTGTATCCGAAACCTCCAGAAGTGAGTCGTCTGCGCATATCATACGGTATTCACATGACTCTTTTCCGCCGTGCGCTGATATATTTTGTACGAATTCACTGAATTTCGGACGGTCTTCCCGGCAGATCAGGAGGGAATACTTTTGTTCGGGACCGATTATTTTCTCAATCTCTTCTCTCGAATATCCCAGCATTCTGCAGAATCCATCACTGAAGTACTCCATATGAATCGGATTATCAAGATAGCATCTGTGTATGCCTGCCGGTAAGTTCGTATACGTTTCAAAAATAGCTTCGCTTTCCCGATGAAGATTTGAAATATCAAATATCGCATAAAGTATTTTTTCCACGGTGCCGGTTTTATCTGCGACAGGAATAATCATAGTCTGCAGCCAGCACAGTTTCTTGACATTCGTTGTCATAACCGATTCAAACAGATAGGTCTTCCCATCCCTCTCTGCAAGTCCGGTTTCTTTTTCCAATTCAGCAAAGTCATATTCAGGATGTACTCCTTTAAGCTGTTCATACGTATCCAGCGATCCGTTGAGAATATCAATTTCAAGATTTCCCAGTTCCGGCTGAATTGTGGATAATGACGCATTTTTAATGTCATATTCCACAACGGCACATTGTACTTTTTTCAGGACATTTATGTAGTTTTCGTAGCTGCGCTCAGCAGCAGCGGCCTCTTTGGCTTTTCGCTTTACATAGAATTTTCCCAAAAGGATTATATATGCAATTACCGTAGTAAAAGTAAGACAAATGAAGGCTATTGTCTTCATAATCAGTGCCTGATTTGAGTGAAATGTTTCGGATACATTTACTTCGTCCACAATGCAGTAAAGATACCATCCGCTAACTTCCAGCTGCTTGCATGCAGCAAAATGCGTCTTGCTGTTAAACTCAATCTCTTTCGTTTCTGTATTCTGAGCATGCATCCCTTCAAAGCCTTTATGCCATTTGTAAACATTATAATCACTCTGCCTGTACGGTTCCCCGCTGAAATCATCATCCGCATTTTCATTCGCCGCAATAATCTCTCCTTCTTCTCCGCATATAAATATACTCGCAGAAGAGTCGAACAGATCATCATGTGCGAAAATGGATTTTTCAAGAACGGAAATTTCTTTACTGCAGAAAAGGACTCCGAGCATGCTGCCGTTTTCATCATATGCCGGAATAGAAAAAATAATGCGGGCCTCACCCCCGCCTTTTGTCGTTTCAAGATATTCACAGTACTGCGAGCTGTTTCCGTTCATGATTTCACGAAAATATGCCCGGTCGCTGCAGCTGCCGAGAATATTACCCTGATAATCTGTCACATTTCCGTCCGTATCAGCAAGGCACAGCGAGCATAGCTCGTAAGTGCGTACAACAGATGACAACGTCGGCTGTATTCCTTTGCTTGCAAAATGCCTTCCGTACTCCAGCATATCTGCAACCAGCCGCAGTGTCTGATACTGCTCGTCAATACTGTCCGAAAAAGCCGAGGCCTGCATGCTGACCGTTGAACCCAGTTCCGCAAGTGCACGGTTTTCCGTATTCTGCGATATGTTTACCTCTGCAGTTACAATAATAAATGCAATCACCAAAACGGCAATTACAATATTGAATATCCAGTTTATTCGCTGCGAAAACCATTTGAGTACTTTCTCAAACACCATATAACAGAACCTCCACCTGTTTCTATGCTATAAAAAAACACGCAGATATTATACCATAACATTACAGAATTACCAACGTTATACCAACGCATTCTGCAGTACTTTAACCCGATTTTCCGGTTTATTCATTTCCGAGCTCCGGAAGAGTATATTCTCCCCAGCTGTAGTTCTGCATATAAACCCCATTGTATAAATTACTGTTTTTTTCCTTGTCTGAAAGGTACTCATATAAATCGCACTGCACCAGATCCATATTGATGCATCTCTTGCCCTTATCGCGAATCACAATATCTGAAATATTATTTTCCTCCAGTTCCCGCTTCAGCCTCATTGCAACCTTGCGGTACCGTGCGAGCGTCACTTTATTTGAATCCTCATCCTCCCACAGGCAGCTTATAGCCTCCCCCGCAGAAACAAATCCGCCTCTGCGGTCAACAAGCACCGCCAGCAGTTCCTTGGCTTTTGAGCTCTTGAATGATACAGCTTTACCGTCAACAAAAACATCAAAATAACCGAATGTTCTTATTTCTATTTTTCTGTTTTCCGTATCGGGGGCTTCCGAATTATTTTCGTCCTTTACATCATTTATACTCCCGGGTATCGCTGTATTGTATCTGACAGCATAGTGCACATAAGTATCTTCCGCGTCAATTCCGCATGCTATCATACTCGCATAACGCTTCACCTTGCGGCCGTCTGCATATGTCACAGTGTATTCTTTCATTACATCCAGCTGATCGTTTATAATTGACCGGACGGCATCCGCAGACAGCGGGCAGTGTGCAAAAAACTCATCTATGCTCATCCCCTCGTTCACGGCTCTGTCCATTTCGCTGACACTCATGCCTAAGAACCTGTACGTCTCCCCTGTCACATTCAGCGGCTGGAGAATATTATCCTTGATTTTAAACTCCATGATATTGCTGTGTGCCATTGCTTCAGCCATCTTTTTCTTCTGCAGAGTCATGTCAGAGCAGCAGAACACGCCGTGAATTTCATTCAGTTTAAAATATGTGCCCGAATAATCCCGTATCTTGTCCGATGTCCCCTTACTTGATTTTACTTTGAACTCGTTGAAATCTATCGAAAAGGCAATGGTATGCGGAACAGTATCATCAAAATCATCATTTATAACTTCTTTAAAAAATTCCCTGAAATTATTTTCCCGGGCCGGTACAGGTATCCTTTTGCACCAGAATTCGATAATGTCATCTGCAAGCATGCGCACACCCGGAATGTTATTCTGTATATCCGGATATTTAGTGCGCAGGCAGCTGACTGTTTTCTCAATGATATTAATCTCATACACTGCATCGTATACATACGTCAGTGCATTCAGAAAATCTTTCTTCAGTGTTTTTTTCGCATCTGTAATATAAATATCCGATTCCAGAAACACTCCCTGATATGCTGTCGCCGAACCGGCCTTCACACTGTACAGCCAGACAGACACAGGTACTCTGCTGCCGTCACACTTGAAGATCTCCATATCAATATTGACATTATTTTCATTTCTGTCGACTCTTTCCAGAGCGCTGTGAAATGCCTGCCTGTATTCAAAAGGAATCATGAAAAAAATGTTCTCTTTCATATCTTCAATTGCAATATCATTAATGCATTTCGCATCTATCAGGCTTTCCATTCCACTGTTCATAGCCAGTACAGATGGATAGCGCTCATGCGTAAATCTTATTATCCCGCAAGGTACTTCCTCGCACACATGCTTTATTTTTTCACTGCCTGACAATATATCCGCAATAACTGTGACTACGGAAAAACTCCAGAGCTTTCCTTCTTCCTGCCTCTGTGATGTAGTGGTGTCACTGACCCGGATGATATCATTGTTCTTTGTTACAATACGATACTGAACCATCAGGGAACATTCCTCCGATGTCACCCTTTTCAGAAAGTCCTCGTATATTGGTCTGTCATCCGAATATATAAGATTTATGTAGCTGTCGCCGAATTTTTCATGAATTTCTTCGTAGCTGTATCCGGTCATATCACATAGATCGCTGTTCATGAATTTGAGATGTGCGTCGCCGTCGTAGCACACTCTGTAAAACTTTCCTGCTGCATACTGATGCTCATCTAATATATTTTCGTTGAATTTTTCTGCTGTATTCTCAGCCATTGTCACATCATCTCACTTTAACCATTATTTTTCAAAATCTTACCTGCTGCACAATTGCTTGTAAAGGCAGAATAAAGCTCTGTCATTCCATCAAGATATTTGCGGATACTAACTGCGCCAAAGTTATTATAACTGTCTGTGCGTTCCATATACGTTCCTCGAACGGCTCGATTCAGCCCAAAAGGCACTCGTTTGAATATTGCTGTGCTGCAGTTCCGAATGCGTCGCCGGTCGAATCCGTAAACCGCCGCAGGCTGCAAACACACTGTCTGCACTACAGCAAAAAAAATCCGAGGAATTCGTACCCCCCCGGATTTTTAAATGCAGATATATATATCCTCTTTATAATTTAAAGCACGACGTCCTGACTCTGTATTGAAGGACATTCGTACAGTTTATTCATTTTCTTTTCTTCGCATCACAAGCACCAAAATCATCAGCACTGCTCCTATCATCAATACTGAATAAAGTGCCTCATGTCCGTTGTCTCCTGTACGCACTTCAGAATCTCCGGGAGGTGAGCTTAATTTGTTTGTAATAACAAAATCACTACCCTCCGAGGTCACTTCGGATACATATCCCTTTGGCACACCAATTTCCTTTATACTCCACTCGGCACTGCTGTCAAGATTCTTCCAGCGATGTGTCCAGTTGTTTCCGGCATCCAGTGTGACTTTTTCCTTCAGTTCACCGTTGCAGTACAATCCAGCGGAAATACTTTCCGGTCGTTTACCGGCACTGTTGCTGTTGTCTTTCCAGACTTTATATACCGCAATATCCACATATTCCTCATTGTATTTCAGCTCACCTTTAGGCTGGCATTCCACAGTTCTTGTCAGATATCCGTTTTCATCCGTACGCGGCAGGGCAATCAGATATGACTTTGTTTCATATGAATATCCCAACTTTTCAAAATCCGACTGCATATTTGTCTGTTTAACAAAATAAAGTCCGTCTGCCAGTCCTGCAAACAAAACAGCACCGTTTCCATCTGTTATCTTTGTGCAGAGTCCCTCTTTGTCATTTGCACCGATAAATTCATCGAGAATCCG
The DNA here is from genome assembly GCA_963614095.1 of Bacteroidaceae bacterium. GTDB lineage: Bacteria > Bacillota > Clostridia > Peptostreptococcales > Anaerovoracaceae > Lentihominibacter. The sequence continues at coordinate 5,869 of CAVECM010000049.1, read as the reverse complement.
AACAACTTCCTGAGATCTCTCATCATATATACTATCCATAGTTACAGATGATTTTTCAAAATCCGATGTCAGCCGATAACCGCCTTTTCCATCTGAATCTGCAACTCTGTAAAGAGTAAGGCTTATTCCGCTCACGGCCTGTTTAGTGTCATTGTCTTTCTGTACAATGTGTATTGTGCCGGAATTTCCCTGTGCATATGATGCGAAGGGAAACAGTGCTGCAAGCAGTACCAGCAAAAGACATATTCTTTTTATCACTTTGTAATAATGTTTCACCTTAGATTCTCACCTCACTCTGCTGACTGCTGACCGCTTTCACGTGTTTTGTTTTTCCTGCGCTTTACAATTCCCGTACACAGCAGCACCGCCAGTGCCGCTCCGCTCACAAACAGCCACAGATATTCACTGAGTATAACTCTTGATGTCACTTTAACATCGCTGTCCCTGCTGAAATCGTAATCGATCCTTTCTCCTCTTACAAGCAGCCTGTGGTCATTTACGCCAAAGGGCGTGCATGTCAATAAAGTAACACAATCCCTGCCTTCTTCAATATACAAATCTTCCACTTCAGAGGGCAGCACAACCTTAATCTGGTCCACCTTATAGGCAAAATCCTGATTCAGGACGTGTACGAAAAACAAATCCCCCTTTTTCATAAGATCAAGATCTGTAAAAAGTCTCTTTGACGCCAGCCCCGTATGTGCTGAAATCACCGCATGTGAACTTCTGCCTCCGACAGGAAGCGATGTGTTCTCAACAAGACCTGCGCCTTCACTTAGTACATCTGCCGATGTTCCATAGTAAATCGGCAGGTACACATCGATAGACGGCACTTCCACGTAGCCGATCATTGCACCTTCCTGCACCATCCAGAAGTCTTCAAACTCGGTTCCTTTCAGATCTGCAATGTTGCTGCCCGTAAAAGGGTCTGCGGGATATCCTCCTGGAAGCGACGAATTGTAGCGATATGCTTTCTGTATTGTTTCCGTCAGCTCTTCTTCATCGGTACTGTCAATTTTACTGCTGTAGTCAGCGATTTCTCTGTTAGCAAACATCTGATTGACAAAGCCCGCAAAGCTCGGATAACACATAAGGATAATACCGCCTGCTATAATTATGAATGCTATCAGATTTTTTGCTTTCTTTGTCATGTCTGCTCCTCTTTAAAATTCCGGGATGCCGCACGGCACCCCGGATTCGACTCACTGCCCAGGCAGCAGCCTATAGTCTAAGCTTAACAGTTACTGTTCTTTGCGGCCGGAACGTCTGCTGAGTCCGAAGTACAGTCCTCCGAATACTATCAGAATCACCCCGCCAATCATGCAGTACAGAGCTGTCATTCCGCCTGTTTCAGGAAGGCTGATGCCCTTCACGTTCTCGATTTTCACTGTCAGGTCAATAACGCCGTTATTATTTTCTACCGATGTCGCTGCCGTTCCCTGACCGCTGACTATCTCAAGTTTTCCTATTCCGTTCAGCTCCTCGCCTGCCGCTTCTCCGCTGTCTTTGATTTTGATAACTACAGGTTCTGAAAGCATTGAGTAATCTTTCGGTGCCTTTGTTTCAGTAATTGTATAATTTCCGACATCGACTCCTTTTATCGTTGCTATATTACCGTCCTTTGTTATTATTGCACCTGTAGGATTGGTGATTTTTCCGTCTTCACCGTATTCAAATGTACCGATGACATTTTCTTTGGAATCTTTTACCTCAAAAGCTGCTCCTGCCATGTCTTTAGTGTCGTCATTTTTATCTACTTTGTGAATCTTAAAGCCGTAAGTATATGTCTTAACATCATCTTCCAGCACACCCTTGCTGTTATCGACGTCCGGATTGTTTGTATATTCAAGCTTGATTTTATTTGGGTTTCCGTCCTTGTTGTCAACTACAGCATCTTCATTCAGAACTGCTGAATATGTAAGCACAAGTTCCGCTCCCTGATATTTAATAATTGCATCCGCTTTCAGCTCTGCTTTAAAGTTTCCGCTTGCCTCAGTAAGAGTATAATCGGCATCCTTTATCAGTGTTGTACCGTTGGCTTTAATTACGAGACTGCCATTATTATAGGTAAGGTTGGTAAAAGTATCTGTAAGCGTATATGAAAGTTTTGATGCATCAACGTTTGCTTCATATGTCGGAATCGATGTCGTTACTTCGTATTTTATCGTATCTCCGATATTTGCCGTGTTTGAATCAACTTTCTTTTCTCCTTCAACAATTTTCTTTTCAAGATCCACAGTACTGTTTTTCGGAGTTATTTCTTTATCATTTCTCAGATCGACGAGGATTGGTTTTGATGCAACCACTTTATTACTGGTTGTAGCTGTTTCAGCTATAACATAATAACCTATTCCCGTGTCTAAGCCTGAATCTCCTATTACATTTCCTGTGATGCCATTCGCCAAAGCATAATTTTTAAGTGCATTTGCAAGATAAGCTGCTTCTGTTTTATTAGTATTTGCACTTGTACCGTCTGATGTTATTGCTTTACCGTCTTTCTTTATCACGTTGTCACTGTCGAGTGTATATCCATTTTCTCCGTCTTTAAAAAAACCTGCAAATGCGGACTCAACAGTATATGTATATACCGGATTTCCGTCTTTATCAGTGCCGGAAACCTTTGAGCTCATAACTTTATAAGCTGTGTATATTGCCTCCGACTTATTGTCTATTTTCAGATTTGCCGTAGTTGAATTTCCTGTATCTGCAAATGCTGATACGCCTGTCGCCATAAGCATAATGGCTGATAACAGCAATGCAAATATTTTTTTAGTTACCGCTTTCATAGTATTCCTCCTTTAATCTTAAAGTTTTGTATTTGCTTACTAAAGTTTTAACATCTCTTATTTTCGCCTGCATTATCCTCTTATATATGTGATGTTACTGCAGAACATCCGGGTGTACCCCCATCAGACTTTTCATACCTGTTTATCAGACTTTGCTTACATCTCCTTTCCTTCTGTTTAATAAATAAAACAATGCTCCTGCTATCAGTAATCCTGCCCCCAGCAGCATAACATCCAGTTTTCCGCGGCTTCCTGTCTCAGGCATATTTACCCACTTGAAGTTTTTCAGCCTGATAAGGCATATACCATCATTGTTTGTATCCAGCGCTGCATAATTTCCGATTTTATCTGTGTTTTTCAGCTGAATTCCGTCTTTTGAAACAGTGATTTCAACTCTGACCGGCAGTTTTGCATAATCATCCGGAGCAGCTGTTTCTTCCAGTATATAATCACCGTATGGGATATCCTCAAACCGGATCTGACCATTGCTGTCTACCTGAACATCGCTGTAATTCCCTACTGCTGAGTCATTTCCATCTTTTAAAGTAAACTTGAATTCGCCGCTCAGCTTGTTTCCTGTGTTTCCGTCTTCTTTCTGAATAATGAATTCGCCCTTGCTTTCGCAGTACGTATTGGTAATCGCTGCCACACTCTGAGTTGTATCGACTGTCACCGTGTTACTTATTTTCACTCGTTCATACAGATAAGTCGTTACCACCGCCTGACTGCTGTTAAAATCACCGTTTTTACTCATATACTGCTCTTTGCTGTTTTTTGATGCTTTTAAAGCATGATTAACAGCATCGTATTTTAATTGTGCCGCTTTATTAGAGTTGTCCTGAAGATTTGATTCTCCTTTTTCCAGATACTTATTGCCGGTTTCAAGCGTCACACAGTCACTTTCTGACACACCGTGCGCAGTCCAGATTGTCACGTCCGAGGCGTCATTATCATTTATGAAGGCTGTATATGTGTTTCCGTCCTCGCCGGTCAGCGTTGCATCTGTGTTCAGATTAACTGACGTTCCGGATAACGTGGATTTCCCGTTTACTGCACCGATGGTTGCCGGCGACCCGCTGATGCCTCCCGCAAGTATATACTGTCCGCCGTCCTTCATCTGTGTCACCGGAACCCATGCATATGTATATTCCACATTTTCTTCCTGCTTCTCAACCGTTCCTGTTGTGACGAATCCGGTATAGCCGTCAGGAATACTGATTTCTTTTACCGAATACGAAATATCTTTTCCGTATTCATCTGTCTTTATCAGATTTTCAAATGTATATTTCCAGTTATTTTCGCTGCTGAGCTCTGCTGTGCTGCCGGTTTCTTTTCCATTTTTCAGAAGCTCAACATCTATCTTGTCTGGTCTGGCACCGGCTTTATCATTATCATCATTCCAGTTCTTATATACCGTCAGGCTTGTTTTCTCTGATTTAGTGTTCGTTATCATCACAGACGGTCCGCTTACAGGTACAAATTTGTACAGATAAAAAGTCTGTGCAGTTACAGCATTGGCATCCCCGGTACCATTATTGGTAAGCAGGAAATAGTGGTCATGATTCCCGAACACATAATTGAAATCATCAGGGTAATTCTCTACTGTCGGAGTAATCTGTGTATTACCCTTATCATCCAGTGCAACATAGCCGTTCTGTCCTCCGGATCCCTGTTTATACTGCAGACCGTAATACAAAAGACTTTCATGTGCCGAGCCGTCTGATATATCTCCCTGCCCGTTGAACTTCGGATAGCATCCCGGGTTTGAAACACTTTCAAGCAAAAACCAGTTATGATATCCTGTCTGCGGTGATTCCGATGCGGAATTGTAGTGTGCAGTCCACTGCATTCGTGTATGCTTTGCCGCCTCTTCCTGTGTGATATGCGTCGCATATGTCTGCCCGTTTATTATAATTGCGCCTTCTACATTAATTGTTCCCGCACCATTGTTTTCAGTCCATTTAAATCCATTGCCGGATTCGAGAATTTCCATTCCTGTTACCTGTCCGCTGTCTGGTGACGTCACTATCAGATATGTTTCTCCGTCCACCAGTTTGTCAGTTCTGACCCAGTATCCTTTAGTCTGAGAACCGGTTTCATTTTCGACTTCAGTATTGCTGTCTGTATTTTCATACTTGTATTCTGCGCTGTAGCCCTCAGGCACATCCTCATATACACTGTAGGATATTGCTTTTCCCGCATTATACGCATCCAGTTCCTTAAAAGATGCACTCCAGTTGTTCTCAGCATTCAGCTTAAGTGATTTTCCGGTATTTACACCGTTGGCATACAGATATACTGTAATTTCCGATGGTCTGTCTGACTCGCTGTCATTTTCCCATTTCTTTGTAACAGTCATATCTGTTTTCTCAGATGCTGCGGAGCTGTCCGGATCCACCGTAATAGGCGGATTATATCTGTTGCTGACTGTGCATTCTGTCTGCCAGCTGTTGAATGCACCGTCCGGAAGAACCACTTCTTTGTATAAATAAATCTCCTCTGAACTGTCTGCCGTTTTATATGCATTCCCGGTCGAGGACCTGCCGGTATTGTAAAATCCCTGCGTGCTTACATCTGTGCCGCTTCCCTGTTTACTAACGTGAGGAACCGTCATTTTGCTCTGCGTGGACTTCATTTCAATCAGACCATGACATTCTCCCCATATTTCATAAACATTGCTGAACAAATAAAACGAACTGTTTCCTGTACTGTAAGCATTCCAGAGAAGCCCGTCGTATGTGCCGTCTCCGTCATTCATCAGAATATAATTGCTGTATGAATTTCCATTCTTGTCTTTTATTGTTCCGTCTGAAACTGTAACCTTGGAGGAAAGCATGCCGTTGGTCTGGTAAGCCTCACTGCGGAATATTTTCTGAGTTCCCGCCTGATTGCTGCTTACTGCAATATACTGTTCGCCCTCTTTCAGCTCCGTCGCCGGAACAAACAAGTGTACAGCTGAAGAATCTACTGTGGTCTGATGTCTGGTCTGCGAATATGCTGCTGTATAATTATCAACCGCACGTTCTTTCACCTGATAATCCAGTGTAATCCTGTTTCCGTCATCATCAAGCACATAATTTCCG
>CAVECM010000048.1:0-16028 GCA_963614095.1 Bacteroidaceae bacterium | reverse complement strand
CCCGCTGTGCAGATCGCACTTAAAGCTCCGTATGTAATCATAATATCACCTCCCCCTTCCGGGGGGGGCTTCCGTCCGCCGTGTCTCCGGCTTCTCGAATTTTGTTTTACTATTACAATGGAAATTTTGTAATATTTCCCATCGCTTTTCTTTTTTCTTAACTGCCTGCTTTCTTTGTTATTCAACTATAAACAGATAATTGACCATATTAGAAAAATATATCAGATTTTTTTCACTTAATTCAAAATCCATGATATACAGCCCTGAGGACAGCCCTGATGTATTCAATTCTCCATATGACGCTTCTGTCAAAGACCCATTTAAAGAGATTTCAGTGCCTTTGTGATAATATTTAAGTGATGCGGTAATTACTTGCTCTTTGTATTCCGTTCCATCATGATATGAAAATTCCACCTGTTCACCTTTCTCAGCATCTGCAATGCTTGAATCTGCAATGATATTTTCATTGTAGTATTCTTCGTAACTCATTCCGTTGATTTTTTCAATATCATCCACGCTGAAATTCTCACTTAACTGCTCTTTTTCCATCTTTTGTTCAGATTCATTGTATACACAGATTTCAATTTCTTTACCTGTTATAGATGTTCCCCAATATGAGTCCGGTTTTGAAAATCTGACCGGGAAGGTGTATCCGCTTTTATCCACAGTATACAATGGATATGATTCTTCAAGATCATTCGGAGAAAAGAATACCAGCTTGTCACCGTCACACAATACAGGAATGTCCTCGCTGTCCGGATCGGTATATTTATAACTATTATGGCTGTACGAATTGCTCTCCTCACCCGCCGGCTGCAGCATGTAAAATTTTTCTCCGGACAGAATAAACAGTCCGCCGAGCTCATTCGCCTCGCTTTCAGTAAATGACAGAACCTTCAGCTGCTCATCTCCGGTTTTTTTATAACCTCGCGCCTTTACATCACGTGCTTCTTTATACATTTTGTTCTCAGTATAAAGCTCTGCAAGATCAATATATGCATCAGTATCTGAATCATCATATTCAATCTGCTTATTCAGATATTTGATTGCATTGTCTGTATCTCCTGCTGACTGATATGACCTGCCCAGCTTTCCATACAGACTTTCGTCCCCCAGCGATATGGCCTTTTTATAATCTTTAATTGCCTTCCGGTACTTCTTTTTATTCTGAAAAGCCTCCCCGCGTATAGAATATGCTTCCGGCATTTCTGCATCACGTTCAACAGCTTCATTACACAACTGTATTGCCTCTTTATATGAACCTGAGTCAAGAGCATCTTCAGCTTCTGAGACAAGCTTTTCATATTTGGATGTACATGAACAACATATCAATAGACACAATACGGTTAAAAAAACAACAATTCTCTTTTTCATAACTTTTCCTCAATCAGTTTTAATAAAGCAATCCCGTCATGCTGCATCCTACACTCGCGAATATTAATAAAAACAGTATTCCGATTATCGCCCAGAAACAAAACATTGATCTCGCATAGTTCCGCAGATTTATATTTTCTGTGCTTCCGACTGCAAATACAATTGCAATAACAAGTCCGGCTATCGGCAGTGCAAAAACAACAGACCACCCAAAATAAGCCCATGAGCCTATCGGTTTATACCTCGGCGGCAGCTGGTCTTCCGCTATATCATTGTAATATACCGGCGAAGAAGATTGTGCCGACGCATATTGATTATAATCGGCCTGCACTTCCGTATTTGCAGATTCATATTTGTTTGCATTTTCCTGTGTATATTTATACTGAATACCATTTACACTGTAGCCTGCACCTTTATCTGCCATATCATATCCGGTCTGTGCGTATATATTCTGAGCATTGCCGCCGAAACTTTTTTCCTCCGTTATACTGTCCGATACACCTGCATATCCGTAATTATCTCCGCTGTCAGGCTGTAATACTGTAGTCATCTCATCGTCTGACACTGCGCTTACCGGTTCTTCAATTTTATGTCCGCATTTTTTACAAAAGACAGCATTTGGTCCTGCCGGACTTCCGCATGCCGGGCATGTTCTTCCGGTCGGTGCCTGCTGATAATTTACCGCCTGTGACGGCTGAGAATTAACATCGGCTGCCTGCTGAAAATTCATCTCAGGTGCTGCCTGAATTTTTACAATTTCCTTCCCGCAATTCTTACAGAATTTAGCTGCTTCCTTGTTTTCCGCTCCGCAATTATTACAAATCATATTTTCCTTCCGGCATTGAAAGCCGGCTCCTCCTTTCGATTTTACATACACTTCTGCATACATAATTCATATACTCATACTCTGCCGCTGCAGATATTTCTTCATATGGTTTTACGCCTGTATCACAGATTTTCATGCCGATTAATAGTAATACCCCGAGCTGCTCATTTCCAGGATATACAGCATCACTATCCATATTATCGAAATAATAAACCCGGCAATAAAGAAACCGTACATATTGTAATCTGACCTTTTGCCTTTAATCACAGCTTTCACAGCTTCATATCCGAGAAGTGCCGTCACTATGATGCCGGCAAAATATACAATAAAACACCCGTAATATCCGAATATGATATCTATTATCAAACCTAACACAACCATAAACGGCATGTAAAAGCCGCTTATTGCCACAGGAGCAATCATACACTTCAAATCGCACTCTTTATCGATTATCCTGCAAAGCCCTGCACATAGTCCCAGCCAGCATGCATCAGCCACAAGCATCACAAACAGAATTTTGATAAAAACTATACCATTAGGTTCATTGTACATCCAGTACAATAGTATACCGCCTCCTGCGGCTGTATCTTTGAATATCGACAGAATTATAGCAATCAGCAGACATTTTATGCCGATAAAAGCTGCTCCGTATAACGAATATTCTTTCCTGCAGCAGAGCTTCAGACCTTGTGTCGGATCCTTCAGAAATGTTTTTATTATCCCTGTCATTTCAGCGGCCTGTACGGTGCCTCCTGCAGCTGCATTTCTGCCGGTTTTGTCTGCCGGCATTTTATTGTATCCGGCATAGTTCATACCTGCACCTGCATGATTTGCAGCTGCACCTCCGCAAAATGGTTCCGTCTGCCTGCTGCCGCATATTTCGCAGAAAATTGAACCATCTTCAATTTTTGCTCCGCATTTTTCACAAAACATAAACTCCTCCTCATTACTTTAATTTATCTCTTACAGATGTAAAATCTTCAGTATTACTCTGGTTTTCGCCTGTCCAGACTCGTTCTCTTGCACAGAGTGCCATTTCACTCTCATCATCTGTGCTGCACTCCGCAAAAGATATCCAGAACGGACCGGAAACATATCCTTCTCTTTCTTTAAATATAACTTTTTCAGACAGGCCAAAAGGTTTTACTGCCTCTTTCAGCTTTTTAAGTCCTTCATTCCATGTTTTTTCCAACTGTATCTCATCTATACCGTCATATCGTGCAGCAGGAACGCCATCAATCGATATGTAAAGGCTGCCATTTGAAACACCCGAATTAACGGATATCTTCTCATCAAACCCATCTTTTGAAAGTGCTGTCTTCCGAATTGGCATGCCCGCACTCAGTGCATATTCTGATATTTTCATCCACTTTTATTTACGCTCCTGTAAAATGATTTAGTGTTATCTGACTCTGCTGCGCAGATTCGTGTAGTCTTCGATGTAGCGGTTGTAGTATCCTAAAAAATCTATACTACTGTCTGACATATATGTACCTACCTGAACAAAACATATATCGGTTTCCGACTCGTCTTCCTCATCACATGCCAGATAGCTGATGTCACGCCATCCTTCTTCCCGAGCGATTCTCTCTACAGCAATTCCATATTCAGATAACGCTTTTTCAAAAGCAGCCATTCCTTCCTGCTTCACTTTATCAGCAAGCTGCTCATTCCATTCACTATTTGTAAGACCAAATTCTGATACGGTTTCATAATTAACTTTATAAACATCATAATTAATTTCTGAACCATATGCGATTTCACATTCCTCTTCAATAACATCACTAACTTTGTAAATAACTGTTTCTACCCCACCGCCGTCTGTAAAAAGTCTTTCCGAGCCAATGACAAGATATTTGTTGTCTTTATATTCTTTTAAAAATACATTTACTTTTGCTGCCCATACAGCTTGTGGATTATAGGTAAACTCTTCACTATCGAGCGTGGTGACTTCTTGCTCTATGCAAGTGAACAAATTTATCGTATATACCGGAATCTTCTTGCCGAAATCTCCATAATTTTCCGTCTCCTCATATTCCACGGTGAGCATATCAGGTATATCGTCACCATTGAAGTCGTCGATAAGTAAACTTACAAGACCCATGTTCAATGTGTCGAGTGTCTTGCTCTCACCCACGTCTGCAAGATTAATCTCGGGTATCTGCACATCATTCAGATAATCATCATACAGTCCGTAAGGTATCACCTGCTGCAGCTTCAGCTTTATCTTTTTTCCGCCGGCATTCTTCTGCCCTTTTTCGAGGATTTTCTCGGCCTTTGTATAATCTTCCTGCGCTATGTAAACATCGGCAGCCTTTACATATGTATCGCTTTTCTTAGGCTCTATCTCTATAGCGGCAAGATATGATGCCTCTGCTTTCTCGTAGTCTAGCTCCTGCATATACTTATCAGCTTCTGTAATCTTCGCATTGTATTCTGCGCTGATTTTACTGTCCATGTATTTCACCACTGCTGCCGCTGCACCTGCCAGAACAAGCACTGCAATAATTAGGATAATTATTATCTTTTTCTTCTTTGATTTTTTCTCGGGTGCCGGGGACTGATCCGACTTTACCGCCTTTACAGCGTCTTCACCATTGATTTTTTCAACAGATTCCGGTGCGGGCTCATCAAGCTTCGCCCCGCAGTTTTCACAAAAGTTATTCTCCGTCGGATTAGCATACCCGCATTCCGTGCAATATCTGACGCCTTTTTCCGGAATATCAGACTTACTGCTTTTGATTATCATATGTATGTAATTAATCATACTCACATTCCTTTTCCAAAGTTACAGCTGCAACAATTATTGTAATCCTTACCTTATACGTTCAATCAATCCGGTATTATCTTCTGCTGTTAATGTCATTCCGTCTCCCATATACATCCCTGTCTCATATGCATATGTAAATAAGATTTCTTCTGACTCATCTTCAGGCTCATATTCATAAAATCCAAAATCACTATACCTGTCAGCCCAGGAACTTATAATGCGCTCCAAGCCATATTGTTTTAAAGACTCGGCAAAAGCATTGTACCCTTTTCTATATTCAGCGTGGTATTTGCTATACTCAGCACTTGATTCGTCATATATGTTTCCTTCAGTACCTGCGCTGCCGGAATCATAATTGGCAACCTTATTATCATTGAGGATAAAGCTGAATCCGATATGAGAAGGGGAAGTATGTGAATCGATTGAATAAAAGTCTTCCAGACTTATAGAACTACTATTTATGCTGTACACCCACGCATATCTGCCGTTACCATTATTTGTCTGACATGTATCTAAAAAACCTATATACAACTTATCTTCACACCATTTTTTAAAAGCAGTGCATTTGTTATGATCAAATGATAATCCTCTACCGATATGTTCTTCTTCTGCAGACAGTGTAACTTCCTTATCATCGCATTCATACAGCGATATTATTGTCTTTACATACGAATCTGATCTGTTATCGTCTTCGTAATCCGAAATCGAAAAAGTTATCAGCTCAGGAATATCATCCTTATCGACATCTTCTGTTACTGCACTGAGAAGTCCCTCCGGGTGGTCAGTATCGGCAGTATCTGCCGCCAGTCCTTCGCTCTCCGCCAGTTCATTTTTAAGAAAATCATCATATGCCTGATACGGATATATCTGTCTGTATTTTTTCTTTATCTTCTTGCCGCCGGCATTTTCCGCGCCTTTTTCCAGTATATCTATCGCCTCAGCATACTTTTCCTGATCCGCGTATGTATCTGCGAGTTTCAGATATGCCTTATCTGCCTTCGGCTCTATTTCTATAGCGGCAAGATAGGATGCCTCCGCTTTCTCGTAGTCTAACTCCTGCATATACTTATCAGCCTCGGTAATCTTCGCATTGTATTCCGCGCTGGTTCTGCTGTCCATATATTTCATCACTGCTGCCGCAGCCCCTGCAAGAACAAGCACTGCAATGATGATTATAATGATGATTCTTTTCATCCTTGATTTTTTATTCGGGAATGGATCTTCCTCCGGAATCACAGAATCCTCTTCTTTTACTGACTCTTCTTTTTCCTGTATTACTTCATCTAATTTTTGCCCGCAGCTTTCACAGAATCTGTTCTCTGAAGAATTCATGTGCCCGCATTTTGCGCACATTTTAATATTGTTTTCAACATCCACTGGTTTGTCTTTTGCTGCCATATCGACGTTCCTTCTTAAAAAAGCTTTAAACATTCACTAAGTTATACCATTTCTTACAATGTTCGTATTTCCGGGTAAATATACCATTTGCCGCCCGACTTATACATATCACCTATATACTCATATGTTTCTGCCGCATAAAGTGCCCTAACGTTCTCAATCCCACATGCCGCGGCTTTCCTCCTCGGCTTTTATCTTCTGAACATTGGATTTTTCCAGACTGCTCAGCATATCCTCGGTGAAATCGTCCGGGTCTATTGTTCCCTCGTACCAGCTCTGTGCCATAAAATACGCTCTGATATCCGCATCCTTGAAAATTCTGCCCCTTCTGGCATATATCTCATTTCGGGCAAGAGTCAGTTCCTCATCCGTCAGCATTTTAAGATCTGAACTTTTTATATATTCACGGTCACTGCCCGGAAGTATATATTCATCTCCGTTATAGCTATTACCCTGATACGCATTATCATTGCCGCCGTATGCGTCGTCATTGTCTTCATCAGCACCATCTGCTTCAGTATCCCCGGCTCCGGCCTCAGTCTGTATCTGACTCTCGGATGAATCTCCGGATATTTCATCTTTATGAAAAACTCCGCTTATTACCATAAATGCAATTATTCCTGCTGCTGCCAGTATTCCCGCAATTATCAGCACGTACTTCGCTTTCCCGCCGGATTCTTTTCTGACCGGAGCTCCGCATACCGCACAGTAATTCACTTTCTCTTCATACCGTGCGCCGCACCTTGTACATTTCACCATACTTTATTTCACCGGCTTTCCGCATGACCCGCAGAATTTTGCGCCTTCTCTCAATGGGCTGCCGCAGAAGCAGCATGATGGTATCTCGGGTTCCTCACATATATCCTCTTCAGCATCCACCGGTCTGCCGCATACATCGCAGAATCTGGCATCTTCCTCAAGCTCCGCGCCGCACCCTGCACATACCATCGGCTTCTTTTTATACTTCATGAATATGTCTGTTATATCACTGAACAACGGCAGAAGCTGCGGCAGAGGGTCCTCATAAGCACCCTCGTAGTAAGCTTTTCCCAGCTGCATGTAAAGATTCTGAAGCTTTTTTTCATCTTCGGAATCAATATTCGATATATCCGTATTTACCAGTAATGTTTCTGTAAAACCTTCACTCATTGCACTTTCTCCTTCTCTTATCTATCCTAGTCTGAATCTGTTCTTTCCACTGTCTATCATCAGTATCATGCCGCGCGGTATGCTGTAGGATCTGCCCGCTCCGAGCGGCTGCCCGTTTTCCAGAAATACTGCATTTTTCTCTAACGGCTCAACCATGTATTCGCTGTTATCCCTGTCATACGTAATAAGGCAGTGTGTTTTCTTCTCCAGTGCCCCTATGATAAAAATATCGTCAGTTTCCTCAGAACCAAATGACACGAATTCATCTTTTTTCATAAGAAAAACATTATCCGCATAACGGCCGCGCAGACATATGAGCGCCCCGAAGAAGATATCCTCTGAAACTTCCTCACCGCTGCCTGAAACCACAGCTTTCCCGGCATATTCCGATTTGTTCTGATCACTATTATCTCCTATTTTGACATCAGTAAAAATAATATTCCCCATATCAAGCTTCTCCTCCCCGGCATTTTTCCTTCTGTATCTGATAACTGCATAAAACAGCACTGTCACAAATATTGCCGCATGCAGAACAATCCACAACAGTATCGGTGCATTCTCAAGATGCAGCTTTATATCAAACAATGTACCTATCGGTGAATCGTTAACATATTCGAAAACAGTATGCACTTTATCTGCAAAAGCTGCCCCTGCAGCCATGTCCGCCGCACATCCTGCCATTGCAGCAAGGGCCGATGCATTTCCTTTAAGCAGTGCCGCTGCTGCTGCCGCACACAGTGGCGCAGCTATAACGACTATGCACACAAGCCGATACGATGCAAGTTCATCTCTTATGAATTCCGTAAATTCTCCGAACTGTGACAGAAAATCGTCGAGATTTCCGGATGCGGAAGCAAAATCAAACAAAGACAATTCATATCCTGCAATTTTCAGCAGCGGCATCATGCATACAGGCAGCGCGAGCACAAATCCTGCCGAATAAAGATATTTCATCACTTTAACTTTATCCATTTATCGCTGCTCTCTTTCTATTTCTGCAAACAGCTGCATTTCCTTTTTCCTGCCGTTTTTATATACCGCCGGCAATGCTGCGATACATGCCAGGCTGCAAAGCGCACCGGCTATGAAAATCGCCAGTCCCGAACAAATCATCATCTATAACCATCCTCCTGCTCTGAGCTGCTGATACACACTGTCCAGCAGCTGCATTTCCTGATCGTTCTTGTTCCCGTTTGACGCAGCGCTGTACAGTGAGCTCGCTTCATTGTAATATTTTTCAAACTGCGAATAATCCCTTGCGTCCTGAGACTTCAGCTCCTGACTGCTCACCTCCATAAACGCATATCGTTTCTGGATATTGTAATCATTTCCATAAAGACTTGTCATTTTCTGCAGAGTGTCGCTTACCCGTGACAAATTGCCCTGCATCTGACAAAGAACCGCCAGCGTATCATAATCACTGTAGCTTTCCCATCCGTTCTCTATTATCCGGTCGATATATTCCACGGCCTCCTGTCGGTAAGAGCTCTGTCCCGTGCTGTCTGCCAGGCTGATATCCGCCTGCACCAGCTCCTCGAGTACTGCAGGCTGGTTCTGCACGGGCAGCTGCTCTGCCGCTTTAAGAAGTATGGCTCTGCTGTCACTGAAATTGCCCATGTCGCTGTATATTCTTCCCAACATCAGATACGCACGCATGCTCATATACGGATCATCCTGCTGATTAATGCAGTCAAGAAACGCTGCCAGAGCCGACTCGTACTCGCCCTTTGCATAATGCACTTCGCCTCTCGTATAGCTGACTGCTCCCGATGAAAGCCCCGCCTTCTCAGCCTTGTCGAGCATTTTCTCAGCTTTGTCATATTGTCCATCATATGCCAGCGCTATAGCATAATCCCTGTAATTTGCCGCACTGAATGCTCCGTATTCCATCGCTCGTTCGAACTGCTCGATTGCCTTTGCCGCCTGATCCAGTTCAAGATAACACAAACCTTCAAGCGCATACAAATCAACGATTCGCTGCCCTTTCTTTTTCAGGTGCCTGTTTTCCGTAACATTGTTTTCTGTAAAGTTTATGCACTCATCATAATTTCCCTGCACATAAAGCCCGTATGCCTTCTGATAATATGCTTCCGGATCGGATGCTATCAGATCTGTCGCTTCATTGAATTTGCTGTCAGCTGCTGCATAATCTCCTGACTCAATATATGCAATCTGCTGATCTACTATCTCATCATATTTGTCATAGCGCTGATCCTGCATCAGCAGAAATCCGAAGCACGAAACGCCTGCGAATATCACCGCACCTGCGCACAGCAAAACAAACTTTGCCTTCTGTGCTCTCAGAAATCTTTTGTACCTTTCTTCTCTTTTCGGAAGCTCCTTAAATGCATTGAACATCTGAGCAGCACTTTGGAATCGCTTCGCCGGGTCACTGTCCAATGCCTTTTTTATTATTTCTGCAAAAGGTCTTCCCACGGCATCGGTCAGGCGTTTCATGTCTATGTCTTCGTTGTAATTCCTGCGTTTAAGGCCTGTCGCAAGAAAATACAGTGTGGCTCCCACGCTGTATATATCAGCTTTATCATTTATTACAAATTTTGTGGTGCCTCTTTTTCTCTGTGCCGCCACTGCCATATACTGCTCCGGCGAGGTGTAACCGTCAGTGTACCCCAGCACAGTATTTTCATCGAGAAAAAATGATATGTTAAAATCGATAAGACATATGTCGCCATCAGGCTTAAGCATGATATTGGCCGGTTTGATGTCACCATGCACTATAGGGATAGGCCGTGTATGCAGATAATTCAGCGCATTGCAAAGCTGCATCCCCCATTTGAGCAGGTTATTTCTTGAAAAGCGCACACCCTCGTCCGCCATGGATTTGAGCGATTTGCCCGGTATGTAGCTCATGACTGTGAATATGCCCTCGTCTGTCTCAAAGAAATCCAGCACTGATGGAAGATATGTATGCTGCAGGTTCTTGAGTATATCGACTTCCTGCCTGTTTCTCATCGTCGATCTGCTCGGACTGTTTATCCTTTTCATCACCACATACTTGTGCAGACGCTTATGGTATGCTTTGTATACAGTACCGCCGCTGCCGCTGCCTATCTCTTCAAGCACATCATATGTGTCTGTTATTCTTTCGTTTATTTTCATATCCTGCCTCGTTAGTGAATTATGCCTACAACCACCATACCATTGCATACCATCTTCCTTTGATTTTATATGTCTGTATTTGACAGTAATATTCGTATTCGTCATACTCGCCATAGTAATATTCATACTCAGACGATGACTGATTACCATATATATCAGTATATGTGATATACACTTCATTACAGTCATTTAACTTTTCCATTTGTAAGTTTGAACCTTTTAACTCATCGTTATTAATATAATCGAGGTCTTCATCAAAGCAAGCATCTTTATCCCTTATATAAACATCGTCAATCGTTTTCACATTCCCCAGCAATTTATCTGTAACCCACTTACCATCACTTAAGCAACTCTTAAATTCATTTCTGAGACCTTTATTTTCTGCACATTCCCATTTCATTAAATCCTTATTAGCAGCTTTTTCCCAGGCGTCAAAATCCCCATCCGCTATAGCTTCTATCGATTTTGCGATTGCCCTTTCCTGTGTAGCTTCACCGCCCATCATATATCGATATCCTAAACAGGCTGCTGATCCTATAACAAGCACCGCTATTGCGATTACAGCAATCACAATCACTTTTCTTTTTTTCTTATGAACCTCTTTCGGATTCACGGTGCTGCTTATACTGTTGTCACTGCTCTTGTTCTCATTCTCAATCTCAGAAACGTTCCCCTCAGTGCTGCTTCCGCAGTACCTGCAGAATTTCACATCGTCAGGTATTTCTTTTCCACATTTTTCACAAAACATATCTGATTCTCCCTATTACAATACATCCTCATTGCGACAGCAATTTATAACACTTGCAGTAAATCAAAAGAGCTTAAGGCTCTCATGTCTATTCTCCGCTGCGCTGGAGCTCATATATAGATGAATCTGCATAACAGAAAAAATACGCGGCATCACTTGAAACCGGGATTACTCTGAATGCATTTATTTTTTCTCCGCCTAATTTTATCAGATTCCCATCGATTTCATAATACTCTTCATCATTCTCCGGAACTGCCAATGAATAATTAATCCAAGTCCCTGAACCGTCTTTATCATACATTTTAAAGTGTTCATAGCCATCGTTTACCTCATTCCAGTCACCTTTTAAAAACTCATATAAATCAATATCACTGTATACACTTGCTGCATAATCATAATATTCCTGCTGTTCGTCTGTGGCATCCGCATAATTCAGATATATCCCCGCGTCTCCTGTTCCGTCTTCAGAACCATAACTCAAAAGATAAAGCATACTGTCTTCGACAATATAATCATAGGAATAACAGTAAGGACCCGCTGTCAATGTAATCGTCTCCGAATCTCTGTCTAGCTCATATTCACCGCTGTACCCGTCTACCGAGGCTTTTCCCCCTCCGCTTATTTCTATATATGAAGGCATACTACTGATGTTTTCTTCATCTTCACAGGTATAATTCCCGCTCATCAGCGACCATGTGCCTTTGAATTGATTTGTAAAATTTACTTTTCCTATTACAATAACGCCTATTACAAAGAAAATTAATGCAGCAAAGCAAGCAATGCAAATATAATCTATTCTCTCCAAGGTTTTTTTTCGAATATTATTATATTTCTCATTTGATTTGTCTCCACTATTAACAGCTTTGCCGTCATCAATACCTGCTCCCGAGGCGGCCTTATCCACTGCAGCTTCATCACAAACACTCTCTTTGCTGCCTGCTGCACTGTCGATAAATTGTGTCTGTTCAGCGCTTATTGTTTCTTCTAAGAATCCTGTTGATTCTGATTTACCGATAATTTCATCCGCTTCTATTGAATTTCCGCAGTACCTGCAGAAATTTGCACTGTCTGGTATTTCTTTCCCGCATTTATCACAAAACATTACGCTTCTCCTTCTTCTCAAATACTTTTGAGTTATTTGAACTCTGTTTTTTCATAAAAAAGTCTTCAGTCCATAAATATAAAATTTTCTTCTGCCAGTGTTATCGTATACCCGTATGTAAATTCCGTTTTTCCGGTAATCATTTCTCCGTTTACATATGTATGATTCAGCGATTTCAAATCCCGAATAAAAAAAGCATCTCCATCAAATGTAATCTCTGCATGCACTCTGCTTATGGTGTTATTCCCCGTTATCACAATGTCAGCATTTTCGCCTTTGCCGATTATTGTTCTGATTTTACAAATTTGAAACTTTTCTCCTGTATCCTCCCTCAGCAGACATACATCCGGCATGGCAGCTGCTTTAGCCTTGGCGACCCCGGCTTTTTTCCATCGATTCCTCTCAAGCACACTGCTTTCGAAACCTTCTCTTTCCAACGGAGGCAGTTTCACACTTGCTGCCGGCTGCCATCTTTTATCACTTTTTTCGTACATATGCATCTTTCCTTTATCTGTCATCTTTTGAAACGGTTTTTATTATCAGCAGACTTGCAGCTGACAGAATTGCTGCCATAATCAGCAGTATCGTCCAGTCCTGCATCAGATGCTGAGGCGTGTCTGTAAACAGGCTTTCAGCTTCATGCACCAGCCCCGGAAAATCCGCCTGCAGCCTCAGTTCCAGGCTGTTCAGGTGAGCAATGCTCCCCAGTGCCTCCACCGACCATCGGCTCACTGTCATATATGAAATGTATTTCGCTGTTCCCTTCAATTCAAAAAGTATACCGGAAAACAGCAGCTGTACAATCAGCACAAACGGAGCTGCCGCCATAGCTTTATCGCCTGTTTTCACTATCGCTGAAACAACGAGACCCATTGCCGCCGATGCCACCGCCGTAATCCATACAGTGAATACCATCTCAAAGTAAAAGTTGTCAAACAGTATTCCGTCCCGGCTTTCTTTTATCAAAGCCAGAAACATCGATGTCAGGAATATCGACTGCACTGCGCACAGCATCATCTGCACCAGCAGCTTCGACAATATATATACCGGCAGTTTCAGACCAGCCATATATTCTCTGCGAAGTATATTTCGCTCTTTACATATCTCCTGTATCGAATCAAATACGCCTATCCATATCGCCGAACAGCTCAGCACAAACATCATTGACTTCGTAGACTCATATATGTCAAAGACATCATCATCTGCGACTATGGACAGCATGATGCCTATGAGCAGCGGCTGCATAAGCAGTACAGCCAGCCGTCTTGCATCG
The DNA here is from genome assembly GCA_963614095.1 of Bacteroidaceae bacterium. Taxonomy (GTDB): domain Bacteria; phylum Bacillota; class Clostridia; order Peptostreptococcales; family Anaerovoracaceae; genus Lentihominibacter. Next base: position 2,268 of record CAVECM010000048.1, on the reverse strand, counting down.
CGGCATATGAGCTCCAGATACCGCCTCGTGACAATACTGAACTGCCGCATCAGTGATTTATGAGGTTTTTTAAGTCTGTCTGTCTGATTTCTCTTTTCCTGCTTTTCACTGACAGCATTTGAATGACTGCAGCTGCGGAATTTGTTTTCCCACATTACAGGATTTTTTCTGACCATGTTGTACACGCCCGTAAGGTCATCTGTTTCAAAAAACTCTGCAGCATCCGCCGGGCTTCCCGAAAAACACAGCCGTCCTCCCGGTCCCATAAAAATTATCCTGTCACATAAATCCAGATTCTGCGTTGTATGCGTGACCATCACGATTGTTCTATCCTGTTTTCTGCTCATTCGTCTCAAAGTCTGCATCAGGCTTTTCTCTGTTCCCGGATCAAGGCCCGATGTCGGTTCGTCGAGAAAGAACAGCTTGGGATCTGCCAGCAGCTCCACAGCAATACTTGCACGTTTCTTCTGTCCGCCTGACAGTTTTCTGATATATGTATCCTGGTGCTCCGTCATGTCAAGTGTGCTGAGCACCTCGGTTATCCTGCTGTCAATCTCCCCGGCAGTGGTATCATCAGGCATGCGCATCTTTGCAGTATAGTGCAGCATCCTGCGAAGCGTGAGATTTTCATATATAATATCCTGCTGCGGCACAAAACCCACTATATTTTTCAGCAGTGCGAAATTCTCTGTCAGCGGCAGATTGTCATAAAAAACAGCACCTGTGAATTTCTTGTCTGAGCCGTTCATAACATTCATAAGTGTCGATTTGCCTGCTCCGCTTCCACCTATGACCGCCGTAAATTCATTGCCGCCTATATCCGCCTCTACGTCTTTGAGTATCTGTTTCCGGCCCTTGCCTTTTCCTACCCACTTATCTATACAGCGGCATTTTACAGCAATTCCCCTTGTTCTTTTCTTGTAATAGATATTCCTGCCGCAGTATATCAGCCGGCTGTTTAATATCTGAATTATATCTTTATCTCTGAGAGGGCTGCTGCCATTCACACGATTGCCGTTTATAAATACTCCGCTCAGGCTCTTGTCATCATAGAGAACACAATCACCGGCTCCGGAACCCTGCTCTATAATGCAGTGTATTCGCGAAACGCTCGGATGCTTCAATACAATATCATTATCCGACAGCCTGCCTATCCTCGCACAATTTCCGGAAAATGCAAATCGGCAGATCTGCTCATCCGCATCCATGTATGTCAGCATAATCAGAACCTGTCTGTCTGCATTTTTCAGACTTCCGATCCTTATGACGGCTCCCTCCGCCATTTCAACAAAGCTTTCGTCATTATGCAGGAACGATTCTCTTCCTACCGGTCCCACATAACTCCCGTTGCGGCTGCCCATATCTCTGTAAAAGAAGCCGTTCTCTTTTCGCAGCAGATATCCGTGTGTACCGGAGACTATGCTGTCCGGAATCACAATATCGTTGTCTCTCTGTCTTCTGCCTATAGTGAAATACCTTTTGCCTGCAGCATCCAGGTCTGTGGTATTCAGATTGCCCTGACTGTCTATTATTATCAGTGCGGGATGCAATGCAGACGATGCCGGTGCTGAACTTTGTTTCATAATCTCCTCTTGTTGATTTATAAGTGATTCTTTGAAAATGTCTTATGTTTATGTCTTATGCAGCTAGTCTGCAGTAATCATAATTTTTCAAATGTAATAGTTTGTTCTATTTCATCGTCTTCATATTGCAGTGATCCATCTTCCGTCAGATAAAATATTATTTCATCGCCGCTTTCATCTGATACTGTAATCAGCTGCTGATTCTCATCAACGGTATATGTGCAGGTTTCCGTGCCGGAATCTATCGGTATATCATCGGCCACATACTGCATTATGATATCAATAATCGTTTCTGTATCAAATCCTATTACTGCACTCACATACGGCTCGACGCATTTCCCCGCAGCTGCTGCGAATCCCTCCGTATCTATTGTATAAACACATGTATTGTCTTCATTAAAGCAAATGCTGACATCGCAGTATTCCGGATCAGGCGACAACTCTATCCCAAGTTCATCTCCCAGGCCCTTATACATTATCTGAGCAACATCAGCCTGCCCCTGCCATTCACCGACTGCATACTCTGACAATGTCTCCGAACCGATTCTGTTATTGCCGCACCCGCTCATGCTTATTAATACAGCAATCAGAAATGTTGTTAAAATCAAAAGAACTTTTCGCTTATTCATAATCTATTGCTCCCATGCAAATCTTCTCCTCTCAATCACGTTACTGTCTTTGCTGC
>CAVECM010000047.1:0-16182 GCA_963614095.1 Bacteroidaceae bacterium | reverse complement strand
CCGGCCGTTACTTCTCTATATACGGTCTGACAACCCTGTCAGAAAAATCATACAGACTTCTTTCGTGTATTATATTGTAAAGGTCTGCAGCCAGCATATCATATCTCAGTGTATCCATGATGTCCGCACAATTGTCCCATTCTTTGTTCAGATTTGTTATCACAGGAATCGCTGTGCGGTCATTTTTTTTAATGACGCGAAGAAGCTCCCTGCCTTTTCTGCCGGCGGCGAGCACCCTGGCATACGGCTTTCTTTCCGGTTCATATGTCTTTATACCCATCAGCACATAAGCGGCAATTCTCCGCACTGCAGATTCAGTATATCTTTTCGATGTCATCGAGGAGATAAATTCATCCATATCCGCCGCTTTCACGATTTCCTTTCTGAATTTGTTCTCAAGGCCCTCGCCCATGCAGTAAATCCTCGAAAGCTCTGCACTGCCGGTCTTCATCAGTTCACCCTGCAGCAGCATGAATTCATTGTGCTTTGCTTTATCAAGCCCGCGAATACCGTCTGAGGCAAGTGCCTGCGCAGCATCTGCCGGCATGAAATGTGCAAAATCCGCCGCAGCGCATTCAGCAGAGCCGGCTGCCGCACCTTTTTCATTTTCTCCTGCGGATTTTCCGGCTGCCGATGCATCCGAGGCTTTTTCCCCGGCCATTTTCCTAAGTGCCGATGCACCTGCAAATCCGGTTTTCTCGCTTACTGAAGCATAACCCGAGCCGAACCGTTTAACCGTGCAGGGTATTATGTGAACACCTCTTTCATTATGATACGATATTCTCCTGAGATATTCTGCAGCAAGTATATTGTTCGGCTCACTCAGCAGATCCGCAGAATGCGCTCCCAGCACATTTTTCACTGCATGCATCTGCGAACGTGCAAAAGAATCTCCTTCACGCATTTTCTGCTGTCTGATTTTCTCGATTTCTCCGTGATATATATTCATACCCGACACAAGATCCTTCAGGGCGCCGATATCGCCGCTTTCACTGCCGAATGAAATGTGGGTGACGCCGATACCCGCCAGAATATCCACCGCACCTGCCGCAAAGATTTCGCCTCTGCTGCATGCATACAGAAAAGGAAGCTCAAGCACGAGATCCACGCCGTTCTGTACGGCCAGGCGGCTTCTCGTCCATTTATCCAGTACCGCGGTTTCTCCCCGCTGAGTGAAGCTGCCGCTCATCACTGCCACTGAATAATCCGCTCCCGTAATCCGCATTGATTCATTCAGATGATATTTATGCCCGTTATGAAACGGATTGTATTCTGCTGTTATTCCTAAAATTTTCATAGTCGTATCATATCACAGGCGCTCTGATAAAACCACAGCTGCCCCGAAAAAAACACCTGCAGTTCTTCTTGCAGAATCGCAGGTGCCGTATCAATATCTTTATTAAATCATTTTGCTGCATAATTCGCTGTACAGTAATTAATATATTATTCTCATACAGCTGTTATTCTCCGGGTACAGCCGTTTCTTCGCTGTACATTTATTCTTCTTCATCGCTCTCAGCCTTTGATGCAGAAGGTATATCATCAGCATCAACCTGAGCTCTGTATGCCATTTCCTTGAGTTCGTCCCTGTTTGCGGAAAGCGCCGAATTTATATCATCAAAAGCCTTTTCTATGCTCGTGAACATTTCACCGAAGTATATCGAGCTGAGATGCTCCATCTTTCCCTGAAAGCTGTACAGAATGCTGTCCAGATAATCATAAGTTCCGATTTTGAGCTGTTTGGCAGTACTTTCGCTGACTCTCATCAGTTCATCGGCACGCATCTTCGCCCTTTCTGTTATATCGTTGTTTTCAACAAGCGCATCCGCCTGTCTCTGTGCATCTTCAATCACTGCCTCATATTCCGTTCTGGCCTCTGCAATGATTCGTTCCCTCTCGTTCTTTATCCACTGAGCCTGCTGTATCTCATCCGGAAGCTCTGCCCGTATTTCCCTGACGATTTCAAGCAGTTCCTGAGAATCCACCATGATTTTTCCCGTAAGAGGAAAACCTGCGGCAGTATCAACGATTTCTTCAATTTCTTCTAAAAGCTCTAAAACCTTCATAATCATCCTCCTGTATATCGTCAGTTCTTTGATTCATTCATTTTTTTCAGCACTTCATCCGGGACAAGACCTTCTATGCTCCCGCCAAGCGAATGTACTTCTTTTATCATGCTGGAGCTCAGAAAAGAATACTGCGGATCTGTCATCAGAAACACTGTCTCCACACACTCGTCAAACAGTCTGGCATTCATCTGCGCCATCTGTATTTCATATTCGAAATCCATAGTTGCCCTGAGACCTCTGACTACAACGTTGAACCCGCTGCTGTTTACATAATCTGCAAGCAGCCCGGAGAAAAAATCCACCTTCACATTATCGAGATGCGAAAGCACATTCTCTATCATTTCTTTTCGTTCTTCAAGTGTAAAAGCACACTTTTTGGAGGGGTTGACTATTATTCCTACAGTCAGCTCATCGTAAAGCTTAGCTGCACGTTCTATAATGTTGAGATGTCCGTTTGTCAGCGGATCGAATGAGCCTGTGTATAAAGCCTTTGTTTTCATGTGTTGAACCTCCCGGAAATTACTGCTAATTATACCATAAAGCAATGTTCAGTTCAACAATATATTGACAACACGATAATCCCGTACCTGCGCTCTTTCACCTTAGAAAAGCCGCAGATTTCCTCCTCCAGGACCTCTTCTTTTCTGTGCTCCGCCACGATAACCCCGCCTTCATTCAGAAGCTCCCGTTCGCGTATAATCTCAAAGCACGGCTTCAGCATTCCCCTGTCGTACGGCGGATCCAGCAGTATGATATCGAATGTCTCCGATGTGTTCATAAGCGTTTTTCTGTAGTCCCCCGGCACTACAACTGCACCCTCTTCTGCTCTGCAGTGTGCTATGTTTGATTTTATCAGTCTGAGACTGTCCCTCGAGCTGTCTCCGAAAACACACAGCTCAGCTCCTCTGCTCAGCGCCTCCAGGCCCAGATTGCCCGTTCCCGAAAACAGATCCAGCACTCTGCTGCCGTATATCCTGTCTGCAAGAATGCTGAAAAGCGCCTCCTTTACTTTGTCAGAAGTCGGTCTGATTGTATAATCTGAAGGGGTCTGAAGCTTTCTTCCCTTGTAATCACCTGCTATTATTCGCATATCGTTCCTCCGGTAAATTTTTATTCTGTTGATTGTTCTTATTGTTCAAAGCCGGGCCTTATGCCGACTCCATATATCTTTTCTTTTGCCGGGCCTTGTGCCGACTCCATATATCTTTCTTTTGACGGATCTGATGCCGGCTCCGCCTGCAGGGTCTTCTTTTCCGGTCCTGATATCTGCCGATGCATATGATGCCGGACTTATGCATTTTCCGGCTCTCATGCATGATATCACAGATTCAGCGTCATATCCGCTCCGAACAGTTTTGTTATGCGGTGTCTGAGCGGCCGGTTTTCTGCAGCCTCCAGAGCCGGATCCTTTTCAAGAATGATTTTCGCCTCCGCCTTTGCCTGTTCCAGAATCTTCAGATGCTTTGAAAGATCCGCAATGCACATATCCGGAAGCCCGTGCTGCCTGGTTCCGAAAATTTCACCCGGTCCGCGCAGCCTGAGATCCTCTTCCGCAATGTAAAATCCATCGTTTGAGGTCTCCATGATTTTTCCTCTCTTTTCGGCAATCTCGGAGCCGCCGCCCAGAATGAGAAAGCAGTACGACCTGTATCTGCCTCTGCCTACTCTTCCGCGCAGCTGATGCAGCTGCGCAAGACCGAACCGCTCTGCATTCTCGATTACCATCACCGCGGCATTCGGAACATTGATTCCTACCTCAATCACCACTGTGGCGACGAGAACATCGATTTCTCCTCCGGCGAATGCGCTCATTATCCTGTCCTTCTGTTCCTGTGCCATAGCCCCATGCAGCAGCGCAACGCTAAACTGAGCAAACCTTTCACCAAGCTCTGCCGCGACCTGTTCTGCGGATTTTACATCAAAAGCATCCGATTCCTCTATCAGCGGCGTCACCACATATGCCTGACGCCCCTGCCTCAGCTGTTTTTCGACATAATCATAGCAGGCGCTTCGTCTTTCCGTTCCGATGCATCTTGTCAGGGTCTGCTGTCTTCCGGGCGGCAGCTCATCTATCACGGAAATATCCATATCCCCGTAAAGCACCACCGAAAGGGTTCTCGGTATCGGAGTTGCGGTCATTACAAGCACATTGGGATTCTCACCTTTTTCTTTCAGTGCGGCACGCTGCCTGACTCCGAATCTGTGCTGCTCGTCGGTTATCACAAGCCCCAGTCTGCAGAACTGCACATCCGGCTGTATCACTGCATGCGTACCTATAACTGCCTGCGCCTGCCCCGACGCGATTTTTTCGAGTGCCTCCTTTTTTTCGGATGCCTTCAGCGATCCGGAGAGGAATGCAGTGCTGATTCCGTGCGCCTCAAAAGACTTGCTTATACCCTCGAAATGCTGCTTTGCAAGGATTTCAGTGGGTGCCATCAATGCTGCCTGATAGCCGCTTTTTACCGCCTTGTACATCGCGGCCTCGGCGACTGCGGTTTTCCCGCATCCCACATCTCCCTGGACCAGCCTGTTCATTGCCCTGCCGCTTTCCAGGTCTGCCTCTATCTCTCTGATGCATCTCTGCTGGGCCCTCGTCAGACTGTACGGCAGTGATTCTGTATATGTACTGATGTCCGCCTCTCCTGAAAACGCTATCCCGTTATCACCGCCGGAAAGTGTGCGTGATGCAAGCATCATTCCTGTCTGCAGAATAAGCAGCTCATCGAATATCAGTCTGTATCTGGCCTCAAGCAGCTTCTGTTTCTCCTGCGGAAAGTGCACATTTGCAAGGGCATACTCCAGACTGCACAGCCGGTTCCTCTGAAGTGCCCCGTCTGTGAGAATGTCCTCTGCCTCACTGCAGGCTGATCTGAGTGAACGCTGCCATGTGCGCATTTCGCGCTGCGTAATTCCTTTTGTCAGCGGGTATACCGGAAGTATGCCGTCCTCCGCATCATCCGCCTCTGATATTTCCGGATGCAGCATCTGTACTTTACCGAAATTCCGTGATACTTTACCGAAAAAAGTATATGTTTTCCCCACTATAAACCGATTCTGAAGATATCCGGCATTGAAAAAAACGACCTCCATCGTTCCCGTGCTGTCCGACACCAGAAGCTTAAGTCTCTTTTTCCTGCCGCTGCTGTATCTGTCTTTTATCACATACCGCACTGCGCCTGTTATTACAGCATTTTCGCCTTCATGCGCACTGCCTATACTCACTCTGCCGCGCCTGTCCTCATAGCTCCTGGGCAGAAAAAAAATCATGTCCTCGCAGGTGTATATATTGAGTTTTTTCAAAGCGGCAGCTTTCTTCGGCCCGATACCTTTTACTGCTGTCACGCTTTCCTTCAGATTCATTGTCTTGCTCACCTCTGTATGCTTTGCGAAATGTACGTCTCCGGTGCATATATACAGCTGCCCCGCTGTCTATCTGCTGACTTCTATATACCTTCTGCCTGTATTCTTTGACTGCACACCGGTCACAGCCACAGTGACCTTCGCCGGCGGCACTCCCATTGTTTTTTCAAAATCCTCATAAATACGGTCTATAATGCCGGATGTGATTTTTCTGATACTGATTCCGAAACGGATTACAACGTATACTTTTATCATAATGCCGTCTGAAGTTTCTTCAGATTCTATGCCGCCGGCCTCCTCATCATAGAGATTCATTTTCGACGCAAGTCCTGGCACTGCGTTCTTGTATCTGCCCTTGAAGTTCAGTATGTTCACATCATCGCCAAACTCGTTCAGTGCCTCTGCAGCTATTTTATTCACAATATCAGGGGAAAATTTTATATCCCCCAGCTTTGTCTGTATATCAAGCATAAAGCTTCTCCCTGCCTCTCTGCCGTGCAGTGCTGTTTTCTGTATGTTCCGCTGCGGATACAGTCTGTATGAACCGTTCCCGCAATGCGGCCGTGTATACGTTTTCCGGTATATTTATTCTATCATATATTATCTTATACGCACAACATCTCATATCTGCACGCAGCCGCCCGGGAAAATGCTCTGCGGCATACGGAACGCTGACGATACTGCACTAAAACACACCGATGCCGCGGCAAAAGTTTTTACCGAACATATTCGTGACCTGCCGCCCGTTGTTAAAACGTGCAGCGGCAAAAAAATAACGCCCACATAGTGGGCGTCAGTTTTCTTAATTTAGATGGCACGGTTTACTTTGCCTGATCTTAAACATCTTGTACATACTTTAGCTTTTCTTACTGTACCTTCGTCATCGATTCTTACAGACTGAATGTTAGCATTCCACTTTCTTCTTGTATGTCTGTTGGAATGGGATACATTGTTTCCTGAAACCTGACCCTTTCCGCAAATCTCACACTTTCTTGACATCTGCCGCACCTCCTTATACATTTAGTATCTAAAAGCTTTCGCAACTTTTTTATTATACGGGATATATCGTCTCCGATATTCCGGATTATCAGCAAAAGTTACATTTGAAAATAAAGCAAAACTGCTTCTGCTGCTGTTTTCGTCTGAAAAAACGTTAAAATCACTTAAAACAGACTCGAACAAATGAAATTATAGCATATTAAAAACACTAACACAAGAACTATTTTTCAAAATCGCTTGTCCAGAGCACAATCTTTCCTGCCTGTCTCGTCTTCTCCATATCAATCAGGCGCTGATTGCCGCTGCCCCGGAACTGAAGCGTCAGATCGCGCTGCGCCTTTACAAAAGGACCGTCAATCAGAAGGTCCGTAAGATCCATCAGCCTCTTCACATCCCGGTCCTTCTCAGCCATTCCGGTCAGCTGTTCATACAGATAGCCGCTGAAAACAGTCACCGAAAGTCCCTTCTCCCGTACCTTCTCCGCAAGCTCAGCAAACGGACCGGCCTGACAGAACGGCTCTCCTCCCGAAAACGTGACGCCTGCCAGCAGCGGATCCTTTGCAATTTCTTCCATCAACCTGTCTGTACTGCACTCAAAGCCGCCGTCAAAATCATGCGTCTCCGGATTGTGGCATCCGGGGCAGCCATGAGGGCAGCCCTGACAAAATACAGTGAATCTTATGCCCGGACCATCAACTATAGATTCTCTCACTATTCCCGCAAGCCTCAGATTTCCGGAGGAATCTGTTTCTCTCATCATAATGTTTCTCTCCCCGAATCAAGACTATGCTTCACTCTGTCTCTTTCTTCGGCTGTTTTCGCATCGTTCCAGTTATCCATGGTTCCCACAAGGTATCCTGTGATACGTCTGATTCGCTCAAATCCCTGGTCCTCGTCATCCTCCGTTCTGTGGCAGCAAGGACATTCGTTGTCAATTATTCCCGTATATCCGCATACAGGGTCTCTGTCGACAGGATGATTTATCGATCCGTATCCGACGCCGCTCTCCTTCATGCATCTTACCACCTGCTCGAATGCATCGAGATTTTTGCACGGGTCGCCGTCAAGCTCGATATATGTTATGTGACCCGCATTAGTAAGCGCATGGTAAGGCGCCTCGAGCTTTATCTTGTCAAATGCGTTTATGTTGTAATATACAGGGATATGGAAGGAGTTCGTGTAATACTCTCTGTCCGTCACGCCCTCGATTATTCCGTACTTTTCCTTGTCAATTCTTACAAATCTGCCGGAAAGTCCCTCTGCCGGAGTTGCGATAAGAGTGAAGTTGAGACCTCTCTTCTGTGACTCTTCATCCATTTTCTTTCTCATGAATCCTATTATCTCAAGTCCGAGACTCTGAGCCTCCTGGCTCTCCCCGTGATGCGAGCCGATAAGCGCCTTCAGGCATTCTGCAAGTCCTATGAATCCTACAGTCAGCGTACCGTGCTTCAGCACCTCCGCAACAGAGTCCTCCGGCTTCAGCTTATCTGAATCCAGCCAGATACCCTGCCCCATCAGGAACGGATAGTTTTTCACCTTCTTGGAGCACTGTATTCTGAATCTCTCCATAAGCTGGTCTATGCACAGATCCACTTTTCTTTCGAGCTCCTCGAAGAACCAGTCAATATCACCGTGCGCCTTTATCGCTATTCTCGGCAGGTTTACTGATGTAAAGCTCAGGTTTCCTCTTCCGCCGACAATTTCGCGCTCAGGGTCATAAACGTTTCCTATTACTCGCGTTCTGCAGCCCATGTAAGCAACCTCAGTATTCGGATCGCCCTCATGGTAATACTTGAGATTGTACGGTGCGTCTATAAACGAGAAATTAGGGAACAGCCTCTTCGCCGATACTCGGCATGCCAGCTTGAACATATCATAGTTCGGATCTCCCGGGTTGTAGTTGACTCCGTCCTTTATCTTGAATATATGAATAGGGAAAATCGCAGTTTCGCCGTTGCCCAGCCCTGCCTCTGTTGCCAGCAGTATATTCTCTATTATCATTCTTCCTTCCGGAGATGTATCTGTACCGTAGTTTATCGACGAGAACGGTATCTGTGCACCTGCTCTGGAATGCATAGTGTTGAGATTGTGTACAAAGGCCTCCATTGCCTGATACGTCGATCTTCTGATTTCCTCGTTTGCATATTTTGTGGCTTTTTTCTGAAGCTTGTCTATGAATTTTTCGTCGATTATGTCTCTGAGATATTCACGTTCTTTTTCCTTATATCCGTTGTCATCTGCGAGGATAGGATAAATATCGTCTTTTTCCATAATCTCTGCGCCGATGGCCTTCACCTGCTCCACTCCGTCCTCAATATCAAAAAGAAGATTGAGCATCTTGCCGAGGTTTGTCCAGTAAAGCTTTCTGTATGTCTTCTTTACACCGTTGGCCATACCGTAATCAAAATCCGGAATACTCTGTCCGCCGTGCTGGTCGTTCTGGTTCGACTGTATCGCTATGCATGCGAGTGCGGCGTAGCTCTGAATATCGTTAGGCTCTCTGAGAAAACCGTGGCCTGTTGAAAATCCGCCTTTGAAAAGCTTCTCTATATCTATCTGACAGCATGTTGTGGTAAGTGTGAGGAAGTCCATATCGTGGATGTGTATATCGCCCTCTCTGTGCGCCTTTGCATGTTCAGGCTTGAGTACGAACATTTCGTAAAACTGTTTTGCCCCCTCGGAACCATACTTGAGCATAGTTCCCATGGCTGTGTCACCGTCTATATTGGCATTTTCGCGCTTGGTATCATTGTCCTTCGCTTCCTTGAATGTGAGATCCTCATATATCTTCATGAGTCTCGTGTTCATATCTCTGACTCTCGTACGCTCTGCTCTGTAAAGGATAAACTCCTTTGCTGTTCTGGCATGGCCGTTCTCGATGAGAACCTTCTCGACTGCGTCCTGTATCTGTTCTACCGTAGGCGTCTCATTATGGCATATCTCAAGCAGATATACCTCAACCTGTCTTGCCAGGAATCTGGCCATATCATAATCCCTGCCGCCCAGCACCTTCGCTGCCTTGTAAATGGCGTCAGCAATCTTCTCAACATTAAAGTCAACGGTTCTCCCGTCTCGTTTAATAATCTGCTTAATCTGATCCATATATACTCTCCTCTCTTACCACAATATGTTGTTTGATTATCGTCGTTCCTTATCAATTATACGCAAAATACAGCATCCGTCAATACTATATCTCTGTATTTGAATGCACTTTTTGCAAAACAAAAAAATGCTCAAAAAAACAACGTTTTCCCTTAAAAAAAGGAAAGCGCTGCATTAAAACAACTGCCCCGGTCAAGCCCTCTGTCCGGAGTATTACAGTCTTTTACCCCGGACCCGTTACTGCTGCTTTTCTCCGAAAAATTCAGCTCTGAGCATGGACATTATATGAAGGTCGTAATATCTGCCGTCCTTCTTTGCCGCATTTCTTGCAGTGCCCTCTTCTCTGAACCCGAGACTTTCGTACAGAGTATGTGCACGCTTGTTTCCGGTATAATAGTCCAGAGTCACGCGCTCCATATGAAGAAATGTAAAGCAGTATTCCAGAAGTTCATTCAGAATTTCTCTGCCTACACCTCTGCCCCACAGGGACGTATCTCCGAGATAAAATCTGGTAATATCCAGCGAATCCGCATGTCTGTCTATTCTTGTGAGGGATATTCTTCCCACAGGTTCATTTTTTTCACGGTCAACAACAGTGAAGTCCATTCTGTCCCTGCTGTTTTTATTGTAAAGCGCCTCAGTGACTACATCCTCATACGTTCTTCCCTCATCAAAGGAAAGGTAGCGCGTAACATCAGGATCATTTTCCCATCTGAAGAAATATTCACAGTCGTTGAATTCCGATTTGCGTATCAGATAATTTCTGGTCTCCATTGCCGTCTCCTTGCACAATTCCCTAAAGATTCATCTAAACCCTACATTTTATTATCTTCATATGTTATTATACTATTATTATATTCGAATTAAAAGTGACATACAAGGAGAAATACAGACTATGAAGAAGTACTTTTTGTTAACGATTCCGCTGATAATAATATCAGTAATATTTTTAAGCGGCTGTTCCCTCGGTGAGGTGACCAGGGAAAACGAGCTGCAGTCATCTATGGAAACGACATACGAAGAACTCACATCCACATTTTCCGGCGACACCGGGCAGTACTCCCTTGTTTCGGAATATCTCAAATCATGGGCAAACAAAAACGGCGTAAAAATAGCTGACAGCGGCAGCACCTACACTGTGATGACGAATGCTGCGACAGCAGGCTATGAAAATGACAATTCCACGGTCCTTCAGTGTTCAATCCGCACCGATGACTTTAAAAATTCAATGAATTCACTTGCCATTGCGCTGACTGCGCTTCTCGGCCCCGATATACACGGAGATATATCACTGATAGTTACCGAGATAGACAACGGTGAATTCACCGGTGCCTCAGATGTCGACCCGAAATATTACACCTGTGACAACTTAATAAACATAGACCAGAGCGATGATGTGGAAATCGTCAAATCCGGTTCATACGAAATGGAAAGCGTGATGACTTCATCGTTTGAATCTGCTCAGCCGTCGTATTCGCATGCTTTCACGATAACCATGTCTATTTCGGGATATCACGATCCTTTCTGCTTCAGGAATCATTATCCTAATCCGATTGAAACAATAGGCAGCCTTCTTGCGACGGAAAAAAGCTCCGGTCAGCTTTTTGAACTTGCATCGTTTGAATGCGGATCAACAGACGGATACACACCTACGACAGCGACCGTCACCGTTGTTGTGGACGATAACGATGTGAGCAGCTTTACATCAAAATTTCAGCATTCCTACAACAACATCAAGAGCAGATTCGAAAAGCTTGAGGACAATTTCGTATACACACTCACAGAGACAACTCTTCCGGAAAATGTCATCAACAGCACCGGCAGCGACAACATCATCAGCCTGATGTATACACTCCAGAGCGGAATATATCTTCAGGATGAGGAAAGCGGTGAAATCATATCGGCATCCGATGTTTCATACGTATCCACATCAGGCGGCAGCTTTACGCTTAAGATGAAATCAAGGAGCACTGACAAGTCAACGCTCTCTGATATGGCGGCAGAGTATCTCGTAACATCCGGGCTGAGTGACATATCATACAGCTCATCAGAACCGCATATCACGTGGTCATCCGATAAAGAAAACAGTGCCGCATCATTCCTGTCAGATGCACTGGGAACAGATGACTACATCACCGACAGCACGCTCGAAAGCAGTGAACTCGATATATTTGCGTCCAAGGCAGACATCAGCGCAGTTTCATACAAATCAAGCCTTTCACACAGAGAGGTCGCTCTGACAAATCTGCTGAGCTTCCTTGAGGGCTCCGATGAACAATAGTGAAATCAAAAGAAACCCTGTTTCATTTTTTCGTGAAACAGGGTTTTTATCTGATTTATTTCAGTTCTTTATCTGACTTATTTAAGATGAACAAAATTCGATGTGGCCGATGCCAGTGTCTTGCCGGTTTCTTCATCGTATGCGGTTGCTCTGACGCGTGTAATCATCCTGCCGGGGTGCACTATCTCGGATTTTACGATATAGGAATCCCCCAGGAACGGCCGTATAAAGCTCACGCACAGATCCGCCGTGGATATCTCCACTGATTTCATATATCCCAGTACAGTCATACCCATCGCTGTATCAAACATGGCTGATATGATGCCCCCGTGCACCTCACCTCTCTCGTTCTGTTCCCACTCATACTTTCTGTATCTGAGGCTGCCGGCCATATGTTCTTCGTCAAGAGAAACAAGCTCAGGCGCAAGCAGCGCATTCATGCCGTGGCGTTTTTTATCTGTCTGAAATTCTCTTATAATCTGTTCGATTTTCTCCTTTGGCTTAACGTTGTTCTGCATAATTACTTTTGCGTACATCTCCTATTCTATAACCTGATACATACTCGCTGCATCTTCCTTGCGGCATGTATCCTTTAACTCCGTAACTCTTACACGCAGGCTTCCGTTTCCGAACTGTATGTATATCTCATCGCCCGCCTTCACCTCCGTACCCGGTTTTGCGACTTTATCGTTCACCGTTATTCTGCCCTGTTCACAGGCTTCCTTTGCAACAGTACGTCGTTTAATGATGCGGGAATTCTTAAGAAACTTATCTATTCTCATACTTCTTCTCCCATCTTCGGTTTTTCCATATAAAATGCGGCCGCACTCCGTCTGCTCCATGAGCTGCGGGTTCTGCCGCTAAAAAATAAAAGGGTAACTGCGTTACCCTTTAACAGACGTGATGTCTATTTATTGACTGCATCCTTGAGAGCTTTGCCAGCCTTGAATACCGGTGCTTTTGAAGCATCAATCTTGATAACTTCTCCCGGCTTTCTAGGATTTCTTCCCTGTCTTGCTTTTCTTTCACGAACTTCAAAAGTTCCGAATCCTATAAGCTGTACTTTCTCACCATTTACTAAAGAGCTTTCTACGCTTGAAACAAAAGCATTAACAGCTAATTCTGCGTCCTTCTTTGTGAAACCGGTCTTCTCTGCAACTGCAGCTACTAATTCTGCTTTATTCATCAATAAATCCTCCTTAAAATTAATCACAAATAGTCTAAAATCATTTCAAATAACGATTCAGGCTCGCCCCGTATTTACTCTTGATCATGCCTGAGCTCGAATTCTATTTTCCCATCTTTCATTGGTTTTGTCAAGCTGTTTTGCTATAAACAGCCGCATTTTTCAACGGTTTTCAGCGTTTTTACCTGCACATGCGGCTCAGCGTATCTGTGCCGCTGTTTTTTCTGTTCTGCTGTGAATTAAAGTTTACCACAGCTTAAGTCTGTCGCATATTACCGCAAGCTTTCTTCCTGCAGATATGGTCATGAGCTCGTCTCTGCTTATGGCTCTGGTCTTGAGTATCATGAGCCCGTATACAATAACTCCGGCAAATATCGATATCACTGTCGAAATGCTGTTGCTGCCTGTCAGCGCATTGATTCCCGCATAGATCAGAGCAACTATCACGCCCATCACAATGGAGGAAATCAGCGGTTTCTTAACGGCTACCGGTGCATCGAACTTTACGCCGCTGTATTTTTTCAGCGCTGCCAGATCAAGAATCATCGCAATAAGATAGGCCGATGCCGAACCGATTGCCGCGCCCTTTACATTAACAGACGGGACTGCCGTAAGAGTCCATGTTACCGCGAATTTCGCAAGTACGCCGAAGCACAGATTTATCACAGGTATGTGCTGCTTGCCTATTCCCTGAAGCGCACCTGTCATTGTAGTTATTATCGACAGGAATATGAAGCTGACCGCGAATATTTTCAGGCACGGAGCCGCTGCTATTGCGCTGGCCTTCTGCGATGCGTAAAGGAGCTTCAGTATCGGCTCGGCAAGCACGAATATTCCTGTTGCTGCCGGGAATGCTATTATTGTCGTCATACGCAGTCCGAGTGATATGTGTTCATGCAGCGCCTCTCTGTCATTGAGGCTGTGGGCCGCCGAAACCATCGGCACAAGGCTCATGACTATCGCCAGCATGAATACCTCCGGGAACTGTATAATCGGCGATGCAAAACCCGTAAGCTGTCCGTAAAGGCTTTCTGCGGCAGTCGATTCCCATCCGGAGCTCAGCAGCCGAACCTTTACTATACCTGCATCTATAAGATTCACAATCGGCATTATTGCCGCTCCTATAGTTATCGGAATGGCGATGCCCGCAATTTTCCCGAGTATGGTGCCTGCTGTTTCGTGTACGTCAGTGGTGTCGCTCTTTATTCTCCGTTTTATCTTTTTCTTCGCCGTCATGTAAACTATCAGCATAACGGCCAGCCCGCCGATTGACCCGGCGGATGCTCCGAAGCATCCGCCTGCGGCGCCTCGCTGCTCCGGTGTATATCCGGCTGTGATGCTGTATTCATTTGCCATGAGCGAGTATGCGAGCACCAGCCCGAACAGCACTCTGAATGACTGCTCGGCTATTTCGGATATGGCTGTCGGTCTCATCTCCTGCATTCCCTGAAAATATCCCCTGTATGAAGACATTACCGGAACCAGCAGCAGCGCGATTGCCGTAGCCTTCATGGAAAGCGCAGATCCCGGTATATCTATGAGCTCTGCTATGGCTTTCCCGAAAATCAGAAGCACCAGGAATCCTGCTACTCCTATTATCATCATAAGTGTCCTGGATATCCTGAACACCCTCTCTGCCTCTCTGAACTGCCCTTTTGCACACCGTTCGGATACCATCTTTGATATCGCTACCGGAAGTCCTGCGGTGGCAAACACGAGCAGAAAGCTGTAAAGTGAATATGCGGGTGTATAGTTTGCCATACCGACGGCGCCTATCATATTGGCCAGCGGTATTCTGAAAAATGCACCCAGCACCTTTACGATAATACCGGCGACGGCCATTACCGCAGCGCCCTTCAACAACGATTTACCAGTCATAATTAAAGCCTTTCAAGTATTTCACGAGTCGATTTTTCAACCATATTAATGGTCTTTTCTATATCTATGGTGCTGAACTGTCCGTTTTCGTAAAGCACCTTCCCGTCGACGATGGTCATCATAATATCGCCGCCTGAACAAGAATACACCAGATTGTTGATGAGACTGTGAACAGGATGCATATTCGGCCCTGAAATATCTATAACTATGAGATCGGCCTTGTTTCCCTCTCTGAGCACTCCGCTGTCTGTTCTTCCCTGTGCCTGCGCACCGCCGGCGGTTGCGGCTCTGAGCGCCTGAAGCGGCGTCACTGCCGTCGGATCCTTAATCGATACCTTTGTTCCTGTCACCATCGTTTTTATTTCTTCGAAAAAGTTCAGGTTGTTGTTGCTTGCCACGCTGTCGGTACCTATCGCAAGATTCACACCGGCATCTATTATCTTCTGAACGTTGCAGATGCCGCTGGCAAGCTTCATGTTGCTTACAGGATTTGCAGCCACTGTAACGCCTTTTCTCCTGAAAATCTCCAGATCGTTTTCGTCTGCATATACACAGTGCGCAGCTACTGCCGGCACATCGAAAATTCCTGTTTTTTCGAGATACGCCGCCGGTGTCATGCCGTGTCTCTGTATGCATTCTCTGTGCTCCAGCTCCGTTTCGGAAACATGAACCTGCATTATCACATCGCCGAGCGATCTCGCATAATCCGCAAGTGCTTCCGCTGTCGCAGGGTTTGATGTGTACTCGGCATGAAGACTCATGTCAACTTTTATCCTTCCGTCTGCAGCATTGTTGTAGTCATTGTAGAAGCTTTTCATTTCTGCAAAGCCCTCAAGTCTGCTCACATCCACTCCCATCGGATTGGCGATTGAACGCGAAATATTGTTCTTTGTGCCGCTGTCTGCCACTGCTCTTGCCATATCATCGCAGAAATAGTACATATCACTCGTGGAAACTATTCCGTATTTCAGAGATTCCGCCATTGCCAGCATTGTTGCCCAGTAAACGGCCTCGCTGTTCAGTTTGTCTTCAAACGGAAATATTTTCTTTGTGAGCCAGTCCTGAAGCACCATGTTTTCCCCGTACCCTCTCATGAGAGTCATCGGCGAATGTGCATGGGCATTGAAAAAACCGCTCATCAACAGTTTTCCCCTTCCGTCAATCTCGCGTCCGGCGTCTGTCTGCGGTTTTTCACTTCCGATATATGCAATGCGGTCATCAATTATCTGCACATATTGATTTTCTCTGACATTAAGCTTCTCATCAAGTATTGTAATATTGCTGAATAACATCTCACCATTCCTTTC
>CAVECM010000046.1:0-16206 GCA_963614095.1 Bacteroidaceae bacterium | reverse complement strand
ACGCAGAAGCGTCAGCGGATGGATTCGAGACCGGGGTATCCGGCGGGTATGAGGAAGCGTCTGACGGATTCGGAGAAGAGTCGTCCGATGAGTATGGAGAAGCATTCGACGGGTACGGAGATGAATCCGGAGGATACGACGGAGGTGCAGATTTTTCGGATTCAGACGGAATGAGCAGCGACGAATGACAGGCGGCAGGATGGATAATAACCGGATTCAATCGGCAAATCTGAATAACAATCAAATTTGACAAAACTGAACAACAGGAGAAAAGAATGGCAGTATCCAATGAAAAAATATTATACGGCTCTTCGATAGAAAGCGGAACATATCACCGCTCGAATCATACGCAGCGGCTGTTTTTCAGAGAACAGAACACCGGCCGTATGTTTGCGGCAGACGAGCCGTCTGTTTTTAAAAATATTCTCCTGCTCGGAGGAGCCGGAAGCGGCAAAACAAATGTCATGAACCAGATTGTTGCGCAGGTGCTGAACTGGAACAGCACCGGGGACAGGTCAGGCGTCAGCCTGATTTTTGACACCAAGGGCGACTATATAACGCATAATAATTTTCTGAGACCGGGCGACTATATAATCGGAAACGATAAAAGATACCGGGATTCCAGCGTCACATGGAATATTTTTGACGAGGTTCTTGCGGACGGGAACCAGCCGGTTGATTATGAGGGCAACGCGAGAGAAATAGCAAACGTGCTCTTTAAGGACAGAGGGTCAAAGACTCAGCCCTTTTTTGCAAATGCGGCACGCGATATTTTCGCAAATATGATTATTTACTTCATCCGCAGGCACCGGGACAATCCGGACACATGGTCGGACAAACTGAACAATTATGAATTCATATCATTTCTGCTGAGAAAAACTCCGTCACAGTTCTCACAGTATTTTAAAATATATCCGGACATGCATGGACTTATTTCATATATCGGTGACGGCACCAGCAATCAGGCACTCGGCGTTTTCGGCGAGCTGCGCAGTATGCTGTACGACTGCTTTCAGGGAGTTTTCTGCAGAAGGCCTGCAGCGGGCAATCCGTCATTTTCAATAAGGAAAGCCATACGCGGCAAGAACGGACGAAACATATTCATTCTGTATGATATGGCTTTAGGGGAAACCATGATTCCGATATACCGCCTTCTGGTGGATCTGGCATTGAAGGAAGCACTGAGCACATCGTCAAATGGTCACACTCATGTATTTCTGGATGAATTAAAGCTGCTCCCTAAGATCACGCATCTTGAGGACGCTCTCAACTTCGGCAGGAGCAAAAGAGTTTCCGTTGTCGCCGGGCTGCAGAGTGTCGGGCAGATTTACTCGACGTACGGAAAAGAGACAGGACAGGTGATTCTGGGAGGCTTCGGTTCAGTCATAGCCTTGAAATCCGGTGATTACGAATCGCGGGAATACATATCAAAGCTGTTCGGACCTAATGTCGCCGCCTATCGCTATGAGAACGGCAGCAATCTGCCGATAGACAGAGAGCGGGACGGGCAGACAGTCGAACACTGGCACATTCAGAACCTGGAGCCGGGACATGCGATTGTAGGTCTGGCATCGCAGACAGAGCCGTTCTTCTTTTTCTTTGAAGAAGACAAATTTTAATGTAAATCCGGCGCATTATCAGTTCAGGATAAAGTTTTGGGGGCAGTATGGCGCATATCAATTATTACAGGAATATTAATCATATCGGCAGGATGACAATACAGGAAGCGATACAACCGGGATATTCCAATATCAGTTTCGGTGCATTTGAAGGGACCAAGCGGCAGCGCAATATGATCGGACTTCACCAGATCAGCCGCTGCATCGGAAACAGGGCCGTAATACTGATTCACAACGATCCTGATTTCGAGGCGAGTCTCAGCCGGATTTTTGATTTCAACCCGCTGCTTCGCCGCAGCGGCAGCTTTAATATGTATCTTGCAAATCAGCACGGAGCTCTGAATTCGTACTACGATCCGTTGTACGGGCTTTCGGCAGGAGATGTGCTGGATGCAGCCGCACCATCTGATGAAGGCGGCCGGAATGTGCCGGAAATTCAGTCACTGCGTTCGGTACTGGCTGACTACCTGGAGATAATGCAGTTTCAGTTTCTGAGGAATAAAGCTGCATTCGGCGAATATCCGTTCAATCTGGATCTGCTGTATGAGCTTACGAGAATGCCGTATTCCGAGCTGAACCGCAGGGTGCTGGCATATCTGCCGGATGACCGTTTTGCAGATACGGCACGCAGACTGTCGGCAGCAGAGGCACAGCAGAGAGCATTTAATGCAGTGCGCAGCTTTGCATTAAATATGAAAAAATGTCTGTGGACAGAGAAGGGATTTTCAAATCACAGTAAATTAAGCATTGTCAGTACAGTGGAATCGAGAAACCTTATCAGCATCTATGTGCCCGGCAGCAGAAAAGAAATTCTGGATTATCTGGCTGTTGAACTCAAGGCGGTGAACGATATGAACAGACCGTACCTTCTGATTACAAGCGGAATTGCTGTTTCGGAAAGTGAAGAATTCAGGAAGCTTTTTCTGAATGAACATACGGCGCTGGCATATTCAACCGGTATACTGGCGGAAAATCTTTCGGGAATAATACCGGGAGGCGAGAATGCAGCGGCAGACAGTGCGGAAACAGCATCGCTCTTCAGGCAGATTCAGGATTTATTCGTATTTTCCTGCAGCAGTGCGGTATCGGCAAGGCCGTTTTCAGACAGCATCGGCAGCTATTACCGCCAGACAGCAGAACAGCATATTGAGACGCATCGCGAGCCTTTCCATGTTTTTTCGTCACACAGCAGCGGAGTGGCGCAGCATGAGGTGCAGCAGGCGATAATAAACCCGGAAGAGCTGACGGGTCTCGGCGACGGATGTCTGATATACGGAAGTAATCATCCGGTTCCGATACTGGTGGATCATTTCATGCTTTAAAACGAATATGATAATTACAGCTAAATTAAACAAGAAGGAGAATGTACTATGGCAAAACCGGTCATTGGCCTGGATTTCGGAAACTATAACTCATTCACATGCTATATCTCAGACTTTGACGAGGGAACGAAGGTGGGAGGAATCGTGCATGACCTGCTCCCGGGTGGATTGAACGATGGTATTCCCAGCGTGTTCTTTTATGCTGAGAACACCGGAATCCTCTGCGGCGAGGATGCCGTGAGAAGCCGTGCCAAGCCTGTTAAAAACAGGATGAGATATCTGAAGAGACATCTCGGTGAAGATATGGTTCTGGATGAGAAAACCATATCATATGATTCAGCGATTACAGCTGTCATACAGCATTGCGTCAGAAGAGCCAATGAGCAGCTGGAAAAAGGTTGGCAGGTCACTACGAATCTTATTTCACTGTCATATCCTGCTGCATACACGTCGGCACAGAGGCAGAGGCTGATAGAGCTTGCCGAGAAAGCAACTCTTGCCGACGGGACAAAGGTGAAGGTGTACGGAACTATTGCAGAGCCTGCCGCGGCAGCTCTGGATTATTTATCGGAATTTGCCAAGAGCACTGAGGATACCACGATTCTCGTGTATGACCTCGGCGGGGGAACGTTTGACCTGGCGCTTGTATCCGCTTACCCGAACGGCAGAAAGAACAGCTCGGGAAATACCTATTACTATGATATTATCAATACCAGAGGGCTGGCAAAAATAGGCGGTGCTGAATTTGATGAAATCATGTTCAGGCTCCTGTCGGAAAAGTTCGATGTTCCGCTGAAGCCGGCACACATGGATACGCTGCGTGCACTGTCGGAAACCACAAAAATCGATCTCAGTACGGATTCATATGCGGAACCGGAGCTGTTCTACAACGATGACTATCTGACGGCTGAAATAACGCGCGAGGAGTTTGAAGCGGCGTCAAGAGATCTGCTGATGCAGACTGTAAATGCCGCGCGGGAAATTCTCCGCGACCATCCGAATCAGCAGCCGGAGTATATACTGCTGACCGGCGGAGCAAGTCAGATGCCGATGGTTATGAGGGAAATGGAAGCGGCACTGCCGGAATACAAGGGCAGGATAAAATTTTTCAGACCAAGCCGTGCCATCGCATACGGAGCTGCAAGATTCGGAACATCCGAGGCGAATACAGATCCTGTCAAGATGGATTCGGTTGTTCAGCAGAGAAATACATATGATCTGGGAATCAGATTTTTCCTTAGTGATGCTGATGAAAAAGGACATATTACAACATTTATACCGGCCGGCACACCGATACCGTTTGAGTCAAGGCCGGTACTGTCATCGACGCTTGCCGAAAAACAGCGCTACTCAAAATTCAAGGTTTATGAGGCAAATAGGCTGAATCCGGACAGAGAGAACGTGGAGGGAGATTATACTGAAATCATGTATGTAAGGATTGACCACGGGGAGGAGGTTCCCAGGGGGACAAGATGTGAGTCGCGCCTTGTTATTGACAGACAGGCAAGACTGACCATTGAGGCCCGCAAAGCGGACGAGCCGGGAATGCCTGCCGTCAGCAATACTGTTGAGCTTAAGAACCTGAGCTGATATGAGAGGTGCACTGAGTATGTCGAATGAAAGAAAATATATTCTGGGCTGCGATATCGGAAACGGATACGGATATATATCTGTACTGCAGGATTCCGAGGCAGATCCGCGGCCCCTTCTGCCGGTCAGAGGCGGACTGGCCAAAATAGGAATGCCTACGGCAGCATATGTAGTGCCGCCGGACGGAGACGAAATCGAGGTTTTCAGAAATGGAAAACCGGCTGAAATAAAGTATAAACGAAAGACCGGACAGTTAATAAGAGCAGTCAAAACACGATTTAAAGAGGGCTCGATTGCCGTGCCGGGCATAAGCAGACCTGTGGATGCAGGGCGTATATATGCAGCGGCGGCACGAGATCTGATTCTTCTGGCAGAGGATGTACTGCCGACTTTGAACATGGAGCCCATATATGATGTGGTGTTTACATTTCCGGCATCGTTTTCCGATGACTCGGCTCTGCTTGACATGATGCAGAGAAATATCGAAAGCATAGAGATTAACGGTGAGAGGATACATGTGTCGGGAAGGCTTCCGGAGCCGGCGGCAGTGGCGATCGACTATCTCCATTATATGCAGCATGCTGCGCCGGAGGATGTGAGAATAGACAGCAATCGGTACACGGTGCTTGTATATGATCTGGGTCACGGTACATTTGATACGGCGGTCGTAACCGCTGAAAGTGACGGGGTTCCGTATAAGCTGCACTCAAAGGCAGGGCTTGCGGAGGTTGGCGGAAAGAATTTCGACCAGATACTTTATGATGAAATACTGCGTGAGCTGCAGGAGCAGCACGGATTCGCACCGCATAATGATACGCAGCGTGAGAATATCAGAAGGGCGGCTGTTGATGCAAAGATCGCGCTTTCCGACAGAGAAGCACACACGGTTTCAGTGATGAATGATGACGGTGCATATTGTGAGGTTGATATTACACGGGAGCGCTTCGAGGAGCTCAGTCAGCATCTGATTTTCCAGACGCTGGAGCTGGTGCAGAGTGTGCTGGATGAAGCGGCTTCAAACGGGATTGAGATTGACGGCATTGTTTTATCGGGCGGAGCGAGCCAGATGCCGATGGTAAAAAACAATCTTGAAGAGCTGGCAGAGGGAGCTTTCCCGATATCCCTGTACAGACCGAGTGAAGCGGTTTCGTTCGGAGCGGCGCGCTTTGCATACGGAATTCCTCAGAGTGCAGATGACGGCAGCAGTGCGCCGGGCAGTGATAATGAAAAAGGCAGAAAGGCGGCACCGCAGACCGCATCTGAAAAAAAGCCGGCAAACCGCATAATCGAACAGCTGACAGACTGCTGCTACGGCATATGGATGCCTGCAGAGGGAAAGCTGGAGGGCGAGATAAGATTTGTCATTCAGCCGGGAAAGAGCAGACCGGCAGTCTCTGAAGCAGTATCCCTGCGCAGTGAGTCGGAAAGGGTTGTCATAAAAGTTTACCGCTCAAAAGAAAAGAACAAAGCGATGGAGGCCGCATCCGCAGATGACTGTGAGTCGATGCTGTGGATACCGTTTAATGTTCAGCCGGGTGCAGTATGTGAGGTGACAGTGACTGCACTTGAAAATTATGATATTCAGGTTGATCTGGTTTCTGATAAAGGTGACAGGTACAGCAAGAGGACATCTGATGTTCTGAAAAATATTATCTGAGTATGAATCTGTTCGGGAGCGTGTGAAACTGAACAGGAAAATATTCCGAGAAATTATATCTGAGTATGAGGGCCTGAAAAACAAAGGATTTTGTGAAGAATTGAAAAAAGAGGGTCTGCAGTTCGATGCGGCAGAAAGGAAACTGAGCATGGAAAGAAATCAGAGAAGTGTAAGATACACAGCAAAGGAAATCTTTAAGAGAGGGTACAGAGAATACCGCAGCAGTTTTGCGCCCGGAGGTGTTCCGGAAAGCAAAATATTCTTTGTGAAGCTGAGGAATGCCGTAATTAATGAACTTGAAACCACGGGCTTCTGCGAGCTTCTGGATGAGCTTATTGAAAGAGGAGCCGCTGATGCCGATATAGTCGTATATGCAGCTTTTGCAGATATTGCTGAAGGATACAGGACAGACAGACTTACAGATGTCGATTCCGACCCGATATATTCGAGATATATTCCGTATGTTGAAAAGGGCAGTGCTTCACATTTCGGCATAACGGAGAAATCAATGCTGTTTCGGTGGGGAGAGATTGAGGCTATGAATTACCGCAGGCTGGCGATGGGCACGCATGGAACGGAAATGCTGCGCACCGTCAG
Source organism: Bacteroidaceae bacterium (assembly GCA_963614095.1). Classification (GTDB taxonomy): domain Bacteria; phylum Bacillota; class Clostridia; order Peptostreptococcales; family Anaerovoracaceae; genus Lentihominibacter. Next base: position 9,421 of record CAVECM010000046.1, on the reverse strand, counting down.
AAAAACAGTCCGCGGGGAGCACGTCAGACGACTGAACGGGAGCAGTGCTGTGCCGGCAAAACCGCCGGAAAAAACAGAGTGCGAGGCAGCGGAGAATCTGACAAAGATAACGGAAAACAAGGCGTCCGAGGAAGCGTCTGAGCTGGTGAAGCGTTATGTTGCGGGTGAACAGAAACGTTACAAGCGCGAATTAAATGATGAAATGGCGAAATTCACGCAGTCGATTCTGGAAGAAACTAAACGTGCGGCCTCTGTACATGAGGAAATGTGTGATTCGACGAATGCCTTTCAGGCCGAATGGATACGGGCGCTGGATGATGCACAGACAAAGCTTAACTCGATAAAAGAAGAGTTTTATGCACATCTGCACAAATGGCAGGTTTCACTTTATCCAAGTGAAATCAGACCCCTTGCGGAGCGATATCTGGAATTGTACCGCATAATCAATGTAGACAAGCTGCTTCGGGAGGAAGTGGTTTTCAGAAGCGGCACAAAGCAGGACGGCGCGGAATCCGGGGGAGCTGGAGCCGTCACAGAAGAACATAATACAGACGGCTGTTCATCAGGAGAAAATATACCGCTGGATTCGACAATAGACGGCCTGAACAGACTGAACAAGACATTGTCGAAGTTCATGCGAAGGTTTGAAGCATCGCTGAACGGGCTGGATCTGTATGTCTATTATCCTCAGGAGGGGGTCATGTTTGACGAATTGTGGCATGTTCCGGAGGATGAGGAAACTGAGTACACAGGTAAAAAAATTGCGGAATGTCTGGTTCCGGGAATAGCAAAAAAAGCGAATGACAACCACGGGGATGATGTGCTGATTCCGGCTGTTGTCAGAGCTGCAGCGGAGAATTGATATGAGTATGAGTATTTCAAAATATGAGGCGGCGGCATTTTACGACTGGAGCAGCAGTCATAAAGAGGCACGGTATATCGTTATAGACCTTGATGACTGTTCATACGGTCTGTGCAGCTGCGGCAGCCGTGGCGAAACAGAACTGATTCAGAGCGGCACATCAGGCAATGCAGACCTGTGGGAAATGTGCAGCGAGGCGGTAAGAAAAACAGCAGGAGACGATTATCCATTTGATATAAGCCACGAAATGCAGAACCAGCTGACTGCCGGCAATGATATTCTTTACAACTATATTATTTCTGACAGAATGCTCAATGCGGAGCTGCTGCATTTTGCGGACCGGACGGTTGACTGCAGAGAATTCGAAGAACTGATTTCAGAGGCAAAAGAAAAACTGGATGAAATGTTCTCGCATATAAACGAGCATATCAGTAAGGAAATTCTGGCGGACAGCAGTATAATCGTACTCGGCAGAGCTCAGCAGGTGTTTCTGATTACATATTATATCAAAGAATATTTGTGTGCAGACCCACTTCTTGCGGATGAAAGATTCAGAAACACAGAATTCAGTGATTCGTATGAAGATATCGTAAAAATCGGCACGGATCTGTATGAGTCGGGCAGCAGGTCCAGGCACGGCATTTCGCTGAGGCTTTATGATAAAGAGTCAGGTTCAGATGCGGAGCTGATAATGCTGAAAAAGGGTCAGAGCAGCGAGGATTTACATAAACCGGAGTATATCGGACCGGTTCTGCTGACAGAAAATGATACGATAAAACTGGAGATTGACGGAGAGAAAACAGAAATCAAGGTTCCGTATTCGTTCGAGCCTATGGAAAGCGATTTGGCAGAGCTGGGTATAGAAATGAAGGGAGAGCAGATTGTTCTGAATTTCAGGCGCTGCCGTTTCCCGTCCAGGATTTATTCCGTTGAGATCGGATAATGCAGCAGCCGAGTTTGAACAATACAGTGAAAAAATCGCCCTGTATGAATTAATGCAGGGAATCACCGGAAAGAAGGTTACTTACAGTGAGTGTTGAAAACAGAGAATTACTGAGGCGCCAGCTGGAGCAGCAGGGAAAAATCATCGCAGAGGAAAGCAATGATATCAGACTGATACAGTCAGTGCTGGCCGCATGCTCGGCTCTTCTGCGTACAGCGGAAAAATCAATGCCGGCGTCGTTTTCACAGGAAGAATTTAATGGAATATATGCAGGGTTTCTGGGAATTTCAGGTAAGGTCAGCAGCTTTTACGAAAATCACAGAGCTTATTTGAGTGAGGACCAGTCGAATGTGCTGGACGAGATGGCTGAAACGTTAAGAACACTGGAAAAGACGAAAAAAGAGCTTGACGAGAAGATTTCTGCGGCAAGGCAGAAAACAGAAGCGGAAAGCAGGAAGGTTGATTCCGGGAGAAGCCGACTCAAGGAGGAAGAAAAGCGTCTTGAGGATGCAGAGCGCAAGTCAGATAAGCAGCACGAAAGGCTATCGAAAATTCAGCAGAATATTTCGTCGCTGGAGGACGAGCTTAAGAATATCAATGACAGAATCACCGGACTTGAGCCGGAAGCCGAAAGGCTTACATCTGCAGTAAAGGATGCAGAGACCGCATATGCGGAGCTTACGGCATATTATGCTGAACTGGAGAGAATCCGCGGCGGCATAAAAGAAGAAGGATACGTTGATGCTGAGAGCTTTTCTGAGAAGCTGCAGGAAATGAATGCGCAGGGAAAAAGTCTTATGGAATCGTATGATGCGATGCTGAGGAATATTACTGCAGACGTGGAGGCACTTCAGAAAAAAATCGACGCAAAGAGAAAAGCAGGAGCGATAGGATAAATGAAGCTGCAGGTCTTTGATATCATCGACGGGATAACCAGGCTCGGTCCGGGGATAAGACTTGGAATCTGGACTCAGGGATGTCTCAGGAAATGCGCCGGCTGCATGACGCCGGAAGGACAGCCGCTGAACGGGGGATATCCGGTGGATGTGGATGACCTGGCGGACAGAATCCGCAGGTCCGGCAGAACAGAAATAACAGTCAGCGGCGGAGAACCGTTTCTGCAGGCTCATGCTCTGGCGGAGCTGACAGAAAAGCTGCGGGAAAGCATGGATCTGGGTTTGATTGTATATACAGGATATACCTACGAGGAAATTCTGTCCGGCGGCGATGAGGCGCAGCGCAGATTTTTACATCAGTGCGATATGATAATAGACGGGGCCTATGAGGAATCGCTTAATGACGGGAAAAATCTCCGCGGCTCTTCAAATCAGAGGGCAATATTAATTACAGACAGATATAAGGATTTTGCGGAAGAAATCGGAACAAGACCGGCTGAGATTGAGTTTTTTGTCAGGGAAAACAGAGTCAGCATGGTGGGAGTGCCGTCACGCGGGATTCTGGAAAAAATAAAGCATACTTCATTTTAAAAATACTGCCGGCAGAGCCGGGGCACCGATAATGCAGTAAAATCAGAAAAATTAACGAACCAGGAAAAAACATCAAATCAGGAAAATAATAAACCGGGAATTTTAACCATAAAGATCACATAATAAGGGGGCAGTGCAGAATGAGCCATTATGAAACTCCGGAACAGCGCCAGATAAGGGAGCTGAGAAACAGAATATCGACAATGACAAACGAGGCGAACTATCAGGCGTCCCAGAACAGCAGTCTCAGAAAGGAACTGGACAGGGTGCGCAGACAGCAGCGCAAAGAAAACGAACGGCTGCAGCATCAGATTCAGCAGGAACAGAACGCTGCCCGCAGAGACAGAAGCAGGATGAGCGCTGCGATACTTGAGCTCGATTCACAGGTAAGAGAGCGCGAGAGAATCCAGAGGGAAAGAATTCAGGCTATGCAGCGTGAGCATGAGACTCAGGTACACCGCCTGGAGAATGAATTTCAGACTGAAAGACAGGGCCTCCGCAATGAAATCAGACAGACCCGTGCAGAAATGCAGCAGAGCCTCAGCCAGATCAGAACAGAAACCGATCAGAAGCTGAGAAAGCAGAGAGAAGAAAATCAGAGGAGCATCAGTCAGCTGAGTACAAAATTAGAAGGCAGAATAAACGCTGTGGACCGCAAAGTAAACACACTTGCGCAGCAAATCGCAGAAAAAGAACACGGCGACAGGGAGCTGGCGGAGTACTGGGCGCAGGAAGCCGCCAGAATGCTGGGACAGATCAGAGAAAATTTCAGAGATCAGCTGCTGGATCCAAGAAGAATTTCACTGCTTGAACGTAAAATCCGTCAGGCAAATGATGATATTAAGGGCGGACAGTATCAGTCATCAATTACGGCAGGCAGAGACGCTTTTTTCGATGCGCTGGACATGAAGGAAGACCTGGCAGCGGCAGAGCTGGAATGGAATTACTGGTTCAACGCATTGAAAATGCGCGAGACAGAATTGCTGCAGGCGCTGGATTCAGCAGAGCATAGAATTTATGAAATCGATACTGACGAAGGCCCTGTCGAATACACAAACGGAATCGATTACTGGACATTCGGACAGCTTTCCATTGTACGCGGTCAGATAGATGAGCTGAGAAATTCTCTGGAAAACACGGAAGGCATGACTCTGACAGAGCTCCAGTCAGCAGAGGAAAAAATCCGCGCTCTGCAGGAGCAGCTGGCTCTGGTGGAAAATGCGGCACATATAAATGTTGCGATGTCTGCTTCAAGGTATGACACCGCCGTAAAAATCGGAGAGGTTCTTGATTCAGATTACGAAATGATTGATTCCGACGGTGAATTTTTCGGCAGAGAAGACAGGGAGGAATACCATGCGATTTTCCAGAATCCTGTAACGGGCGATCAGGCGGCAGTCGTAATCACGCCGATTCCGGATGAGGCCGGAGTGGTTACAAACCATATAGAGCTCATTATAGGCAATGCCGACAATAACCCGGTGACGCGAGACAGAATCGCTCGTGAGGTTGCCGATAAACTGAGAATGTCAGGCGTGGAAGGATGCGCATTCCCGTGTGCAAGGCGTTTTGGAGACGAAACGGCTCAGGAGGTGGCAAGAGTCGGCGATATTGCCGCAGTCGAATCCGGAGACGAGAAAACCCGCGCATCTCTGCCGGCAGGAGCCGGTAAAGCCAAAACTCCTGTATCCGGAGTAAAAAGACGCACAAAGGATAAATAAAGGGGACAGACATGGGAACTAATTATTTTACTGCAGAAAATGCATGGCGTCATCTGTTCTTTGTTACGGGGCAGACAGCCGATGAATTTTATACTGACGGCGGGTTAAAGGTAAATATAGAGCAGCTCACATTTCTGGAGCTCAGAAAAAGCGGCTATGAGCGTATTGTGTTTTATGATAAAGACAACAAGCTTTACTGCTATGACGACGATTCATATGCGCTCATGAGCGTCAACGGCATAACGCAGAGACACAGACAGACGGCAGATGCGGACGTACAGCAGGCTGCACCGAGACAGAACCGCGGGTTGAAAAGAGGCAGACATGCACATACTGCGGCACCGGTCGGGAATGCGAATCCGGACGGGAAGGCCGCATCCGGTGAAAGAGCCGGGCGGGGCGCAGATGCTTTGAACAGTGAGACTGCATCAGACAGCAGAGCCGGTTCGGGTGCCGGCGGAAACAATGCGGGAGACCCGGATGCAAGGTGGATTCCCGGCGAAAAGTCAGGGGTTCGTGTAAGAAACTACGGACAGAGCACGCTTCATCTGGGCATGAGAGACAATACATTTGTAAAACGCCAGATAGATGCATATATGTATGATTCACTGATTAAAACGGCGGTTGTCATCAATGACCCGTCCTCGTTTCTGAGTGAGTTCGGAAACGATCCGATGCACTCATTTACGGCCGGATATGAAAGGATGGGGACAGATAATCAGAACATAATGGTATTTCTGTATACTGACGGAGATCTCGGAAATATTTATCAGGTGCAGCAGTTCAGGCAGGAGGGAAAAACCGCAAACGTAATCAATATAACGTGCCCCAATGCGGCCGAGCTGCGAAATATGCTGATGTACCTGCGGCTTAATCACGGACTGAAAATCAGAATCAGCGAGCTGCAGGAAATCGCACTGGCACTTAAGCAGGCAATGTCCGCCGGTGAAAAAGAGCTCAGAATCAAAGAGCTGTATACACGGCTGGAAAATTTCGGGACAGAAAAACCGTTCACAGTAAACGACTGCTACGAGATGCTGGGTGTAAAGAAGCCTGACGCTGCCAGAAAACAGCTGGAGCAGCTGATTGGAATGAATCAGGTGAAGCAGACACTTGCGGAATATTATTCGGACGGAAAAGAAAAACAGGATGTATTTGAATATCTGACCGCTTCAAGGCTTCAGCCTGACCTTGAAAGACCGGCTCAGAGCAAAGAGCTGATGCACTTTGCACTTACGGGAAATCCGGGAACAGGCAAAACAACCGTGGCGAACCTGATAGGACAGATTTTTTTCGAAATGGGGCTTTTGTCTCACGGAAGGACCAAAAAAGTCACAAGGGCTGATCTGGTGGCAGGATACATCGGACAGACGGCAATCAAAACGCAGAAGTGCATAGATGAGGCTATAGGCGGAGTGCTGTTCATTGATGAAGCGTATACACTGAAGCGTGCGGAAACATCGGGAGCCGATTTCGGGCAGGAAGCCATAGATACAATACTTGAACAGATGAGTGCCAGAAGCGGGGATCTGGTCGTGATAGCAGCAGGATATCCGAGAGAAATGAAAACATTTCTTGAATCGAATCCGGGACTGGAGAGCCGGTTCAGGAAAATTCATATAGAAGACTATACAGCTGAAGAAATGCATGAAATCCTGAATTACCATGCAGAGAGAAGAAATGCGGTTTTTTCGGAAGAACTTTCGGAAAAACTGCCCGTATTCTGTGAAAACTGGGTAAATCTGGCCGGTGAAAACTGGGGAAATGCAAGAGAGGCCGAGCAGCTTATCAGTGCCATGCTGAGGGCATGGAAAAACGATCCGGAAAAGAAATCCGAAACAGATTCGAACGGGAAAGAAATTTCTGTACTGGATATCAGACACATTCCGGAGAATCTGCGGGACAATCTCAGACCGGTTGAGGAAATGCGGGCGGAAACCCTTAACAGACTCAATCAGATGACCGGACTGGCCGGAGTCAAGGCTACCGTGGAAAAGCTCAGACGGCGTATGCTGTCGGGAGACATGAAGGAGCCGGGGCACTATCTGTTTACAGGAAATCCGGGAACAGGCAAAACAACTGTTGCGCGGTATATGGGGCAGATACTCAGAAACCTCGGAATGCTGAAGAAGGGGCACCTGGTTGAATATACGGCATCCGGCCTTATGTCAGCTGTATTTGATGATAAAAATCACGGGAATTTTTACGAGGTGGCGAGGAAGGCCTTTGACGGAGTACTGTTTATAGATGAGGCATATCAGCTCGCATCGGATACTACAGGGCGGGGGCGCCCGATTCTCGACGCGCTGCTGCCGTTCATGGAAAACAACAGAGACAATATCTGTATAATCGCGGCGGGATATGAAGACGAGATGGACGAGTTTATAAAAACAAATCCGGGATTCAAAAGCCGCTTTGCCGATACGATTCACTTCGAGAACTATACAGGTGCAGAGCTTTGCGAGATACTGACGAGCCAGCTGGCGGAGCAGGGAATAACGCCGGATGATGAATACAGGGAGCTTTCATTAAGGGCTTTGACCAGATATGTTGAAGTACACGGCAAGGAGAAGGATTTCGGTAATGCGCGTTTTGTACGCAGTGTTTACCTGCCGGAATCACTGGATGCGCAGACGGACAGGCTTATAAAGGCGCACGGAGAAAATTTCCCGAGAGAGCTGAAAAAAATACTGACAGGCGACGATATTCCGGCGGAAATGGTGCGTTTTGCAAGAACTCCTCTGAAGAAAGCAGAAAAAACAGAGACGTCAGCGATGGATGATATCAATAATCTTATCGGTTTTGATGATGTAAAATCCAAGCTTAAAGATCTGCTGGCACTGAAAAAGGCGGCAGAGGAATTCGGAAGAGAGGATCTGCTGGAGGATGTCAATCTTCACTGGGTGCTGAGAGGAAATCCGGGAACAGGAAAAACCACGGTGGCCAAGCTGATAGGAAAGGTCTACAAGGAAATGGGTCTGCTCCCGCACGGGCGGACTTATAAGGTGACAAGATCAGACCTCGTTGCGGGCTATGTCGGGCAGACTGCGATAAAGACGCAGAAGTGCATCGACCAGGCGATGGGCGGAGTACTGTTTATAGATGAAGCTTATTCATTAAAACGGGGCGGCTCCTCCGGAAATGACTTCGGGCAGGAGGCTATCGATACGCTTCTTGAACAGATGAGCGACAAGAACGGTGAATTCGCAGTGATTGCCGCCGGCTATCCGAAAGAAATGGAGATTTTCCTTGATTCAAATCCCGGGTTCGAATCGAGATTTGAAGACAATTTCCTGCTGAATGACTATACTGCGGATGAACTGCTGCAGATTTTCGAGCTGAAATGCAGAAGCAAGAAATTCCATCTTCAGGATGAGACAAAAGAGACAATCAGACAGATGTTTGAAAATATGATAGCCGCGAGGATAAAGAACTGGGCAAACGGGCGTGAGGCCGAAAACCTGGAAAAGAAGATGCGGGGAATGTGGGCCAAGAACCCTGTAAATATTCAGGATGAATCCACCGGTGAGATGCTGAGCTATTATACAGAGGATCATATTCCGGAAAGGTACAGACAATATCTTCACGGAGCTGATTCCGATGCAGGCGGTGCATCCGGCATGCCGGGCAGTGCATCAGGCAAAGCAGGCAGTGTGCCGGGTGAAGCGGCAGGCAGATCACCGGCGGCCAGCAGGTCAGCCTTTGCGCTTTCAAGCGACAGACTTGCACGGCCTGTTCAGGATTACGTTTATGACAGCGAATACCTCAGACAGGTTCAGGGAGTTGTATTTATTCATGCAGAATCACCGGAAGAAGCCGGAAGCGGAACAGGTGCCGTGATTTCCGAGGATGGAATAATCCTTACATGCAATCATGTGATATCGGGAAGCACTTGCGTCAGAGTCCGTCTGAAAAACGAAACGGACGGAAAAACCGAAACAGAGTGGGTAATTGCTGATGTTGTGTGGAGCAGCGAGAAGCTGGATGCCGCACTGCTTAAAATCGCCGGCAGCGGTCATCCGGCCCTCGCAATAAGAAAAGCCGAGGATAATATTAAAGTCGGCGAATCCATATATCACTGGGGATATCCGTTCGGCGGCAATCTGAACGATAATCTCGATGAGCTGCAGCCGAGCCTGTTTCAGGGATATATTTCATCTGTTCAGACAAAGAACGGCCTGAAACGTATCAATACGAACATGGAGGCAAAGCGAGGATGCTCGGGAGGTCCGGTTTTTTCAAAGACAGACGGGTGTATTATCGGTATTCTGTGCGGATCTCAGTCGCTGGGCTACGATGGTCTGATGGAGGAAATCAACTTTGTTCTTCCGATAAGCTATATCTGGGAGAATGTGATAACATCCGGAAACGGGAATTCCGGCAGCGGCGGCAGCGATAATAAAACGAC
>CAVECM010000045.1:0-16511 GCA_963614095.1 Bacteroidaceae bacterium | reverse complement strand
TTTCTGCAAAAAGTGCTGTAAGTCCTTCTGCATCATTATTATTCACACAGTCTTTAATTTTCTCATTCATTTCGTCGGCCTTTTCTATTGTGTACACTGACATATCTCCCATTTCCTCCAAACGACCGCCGCAGGAGGTCATCATTACAACCATTACGAGCATAACTATTACACATATCTTTTTCATCTTTCATTATCCTTTCCATTTGTAATAAACAGTCTGATTCGTTTCATCGATACAGATTTGAACACCGTAATAAAGCTTTCCATCATAGCTCTCATATTTTTTCAGAAAATCTTCCCAGAACTCATTCTTCCCATTTACTTCATACCGTGAGAAATCAATCTTTCCATATGTTGTCAGTTCCTGATAGTCTGCATCCTGCCAGTCAGGGTTAAACCCTGTGATCCACCATTGGTTCTGCTTTGGTGTGTGCATGAACACTCTGTAGCCTGCCTTGTTATATAATGACATTTCCATTATCAGTCTGCTGTCTGTATAGCTCGATTTATGCGCACCTCTGCCCGTATATATTCCTGTCTCCGCCCCGGCGCCAAGACCAAAGTAATCGCCCTTCCACATCCATAATGTATACTCTTCCCCATTATGAGTGAATGGTAATTTTCTTGGTGCTGCTGATGTAAAGTTCTTGAATACCATATCGTAAAAATCGTTATATCCGAAAAACTTCTGCCAGCAGTCCCGCCTTGTGTGGTACACGCCTTTTTCATCCCTGTCCATATTGAGAACAGCACTGATAGCTTCCTCTCCTAAAGAGGTTTTTGAGAAATATGCCGCCGCATCACTTATCGGCGTGATTTCTGAAATCATTCGCAACGCTTTCAGCGGTTCCTGTATCGGCAGGTTCAATGCATTTTGAGCCAGATAATTAAGCACATCCTGTCCGGTTTCTTCTATGTTTTCTATTGTCACTGCCGGCACGGGGAACGCCCCGTTTCGATCAGCGAGATTTACAGGTGATGAGAGACAGTAATCATACGGATTCATGCTTCTTGGATCATCCGCCATCCAGCTTACGATATCTTCTGCGGCAAACCTTCCAATATCAGGAATATACTGCCTTGCCTGTGCAAAATATGTCTCTGACACCATATCTTTCATATACCCCGCGAAACCAAAAGGCTGTATGCTTTCATCAGGGTACACGACAGCTTCCCCGAATTCGCTGAAAGCGAAATTCTCCAGCATCTCGCCTTTTTCATCGATCAATCTTGCAGGACTTCCCAGATGGTCATTCAGCAGGAATCTGTCTTGATTTCCGACCATGATAGCAGGCGTACTGCCATCCCATATAACTTCCTGGACTTCTCTGCTGCTTTTTTTCTGCAGCAGATTACTGTGTCCCCTACGGAAGTCCGTGATATACGTTGTTTCTTCTGGTCCGATCCTTTCTCCCACTCTCTGGCCTGTTCCGTTGTAGATGTATTCACATGCTTTACCGGTAATATCATTTACCGACTTCTCTATTCTGTTTATTGCTCCGTATAAAAACTCTGTGTCAATCTTGCCATTCTTTCTTTTTTCGATGAGATTTCCCCTTTTATCATATGAATAACAGATTTCGGTCTTTCCGTCCCTTTCTCCAATCAGCTGGTTGGCACTGTTGTATTCATAGGAGATTTCACGGGCGTCTTTACCCGTAATCTGCAGGCTCTTCCTGTTCCCGAATGAATCATATTCATAGGTTCTCAGATTCACTCCGTCCTTTATGACTTTTTTCAGCTGATTTAGCCTGTTGTATTCATAAAAATATGTTCCGGTATCCTGCTCTATTCCCTGCCTTTTTTTATTTATGGATATGATATTATTTCTCGTATCATATCCATAAACGAAGCAGTCAATGATTCCGGAATCATCTGCATAGGCAAGTTCCGATATTTTTCCTGATTTCGAGTAGCTGTAATATGCGCTTATTCCATTTGAAAAACGCCTGCCTGTGATTCTGCCGGACGAATCATATTCATTGGAAATTTCCGTATCCCCCTGCCTGATTTTTGAAAGCTTCATCTGGGAATCATATTCATAATATGCTGTTCTTCCGTCCGGGTATGTCAGGCTTTGCAGCTGGCCTGATTTCCCGTATGTATATGAAATCGTATCTCCCTTCGGATATCTGACATTTCTTACACGGCTCAGCGCGTCCCGTTCGATTGCAGTCACACCATTCCAGTCACGGATCTCCGTTATTTTTCCGAGCTTATCATACTGATATCCGACCGTCCTGCCATCAGCGTATCTGATTTCTGAAATGTTACCGCGGCAGTTATATGATATTTTCGTTTCAAAGCCATCTCTGTCAGTCCTGCTGCAGATCCGACCCCCGGCGTCATACTTGAAAATCTCAGAATTTCCAAGAGGATTCGTTGCTTTAATAATCCTCCCCATAAGATTTCTTTCATATTTTGTGATCTGAATATCGCATCTGTCAGCTGAATATTTACGAACTTCAATCAGATCCCCCATCGAGTCATAATCGAACTCTGTTTCGTTTCCGGCTTCATCAATAACTTTTATAATTTCACCTGTGTGCGAATACTGATAGTTTATTGTGTTATTTTCTGCATCTGTCCGGGATGCCAGATTCCCGAAAGAGTCATACTTAAAAGTTGTTTTCTCACCATTTTCACCCGATACTGCTGTCAGTCTGTTCATACAGTCAAAAGTGTATTTTCTGCAATATCCGTTTGTGTCAATATGCTCTGTTACATTTCCTTCCTTATCTATGATGAATGTCTCGCTTGCTCCATCAGGATATGTTACTTTTCTTAATGTTCCGCCCGGATAATACTCATATTTTGTTGCCAGACCATCTTCACCGGTAACAGTCTCCAGCCTTCCGATTGCAGTATATGAATACTCTCTGCTGTTTCCCAGCGGATCAGTCTCTTTGATCAATTGATCTGCATTATCATAATAGTATCGATATTCACTTCCGGCCCTGTCTGTATATGCGATAATATTCCCTGTTCCATCGTATCTGAAGCTTTCTTCAGTCCCGTCTGCATATCTTATACAGCTCAATGCATTTACTCTGTTATATTCATATTCCACCCTGTTTCCGAGCTGATCTGTTTCGCTTAATAAATTACCTTCGCCATCGTATGTAAAGCGTACAACTCCGCCTTCCGGATCTCTTATACTTTCTAAACGATCGTTTGCACTGTATGAATATTTAAACGATCCTCCGTTCGGCATTATCATTTCGACAAGATTCCACATCTCATCATATCTGTATTCGGTTATTCGCCCTTCAGCATCTGTTATTTTCGAAGGTTTCCCTATACTGTTATATTCATATTCTTTATATAAACGGCCATCGATCTCTTCTCTGGAAATTCTCCCGCAGCAATCGAATACATGCGTTTCTTTAGTATGATCCGGCAATTCGATCCCGGTAATGTTGTCATATGCATCGTATGACAGTCTTCTGACATTCCCATTTGGCGAAATCACTTCTACCAGGCGATTAAGTTTGTCACGCTTGTATTCCGTAATGCCTCCACGTTCATTTGTAACTGATATGATATTCCCCCTGCCGTCATATTCGAACCAAACTGTACTGCCGTCATTTTTTACGATCCTTTCAGGCTCAGTGCTCGAGCCATAAAAGAATACTGTCTTTCTTCCGATTCCATCAGTCTGGCTTCGGAGCTTTCTTCCTGAATATTCATTTCTGAGTTTTACTTTACCATCCACTTTTATGGCTGCCGGGAGATTCGTATCTGTATATTCCAGTTCTGTCACTGTTCCTTCAGCGTCAACGATTTTAACGGGATCGCCATATTCGTCATAAGAAAATCTGCTTTCATTGCCGTTTTTGTCCTTCTCAAATACTCTTTGAGACCTGTTATTATATTCGTATTCTTCATCTCCATCAGTATAGGCGTTCCTTATGCTTCGGAATCTGGTGTCTCTGAAATGCCTGCTTAAATATCCGTTTTTTTCCTTTTGCACAATGCCTTTTTCGCTGTCTTTATATTCATATGTCATGTGAGATGAATCCGGGAAAATCTGTTCTGTTGTTCTCCCCGAACTATCGTATTTGTTTTTTACAGTCTGAACTCCGGAAGGGTTTGTAATCTCGCTGAGGAATCCGTTTTCATCATATTCATACCGACAGGATATATCTTTACCCCATTTCACTGATATCAGCTTTTTATCTTTATATTCGTAATCAGCTTTTCGCCCTGCATGATCCGCAACAGACGTAATCTGCCCCGCATCATCATAGTTAAGATAATACCCTTCACCTGTTGTCTTCAAGACAGATATCAGTCTGTTGTCTTTATATTCAAAATTTATTGCTGTTCCCTGTTTACTCTCCCTGCGGATATATTTACCGCTGCAGTCAAAATATAATCTGTTCAGATTATTTGCTGTATAAATGTATCGGTTCCCCTGAAAAACCAGATTTCCCTGACTTCCTGCTGCAGGAATAAAACATCCGCTGCCGGCCATAACAAAATACTCAACATGACCATCTTCTCTCTGCAATTCTGCAGATATTGACCCATTCTCATTTTTTATTGTGAGAGAACATTCGAAGCTATGGATCCAGCCTGTCCCAAACGCACCGCTTTCTCTATCCATCGAATTATAAAAACGGCAGAAATCAAAATTTTCGTTTCCACCTATACGCAAGTCTGCTTTCTTGTATATGAAATTTCCGGTTGTCAGGCAGACCGGATCCTTGCTGAATGCTCTTGCAATCTCATCTTCACCTAGCGATGTCTTCAGTGTCTCTTCACGAAGCGTTTCCAATGCTGCGTTGAGATTCTTTTTCCATTCCGGATTTGCCGGCATATCGAACCCGTTTTCACTGGATAACGATAGTGCAGCCAGACCCTGGTTGACATATTTGAGTAAACTGCCTGATTTTGTAAATAAATTGTCAGTGTCTTTTTCGATTCTGTCAATTTCCTCTATTTTCTTTTCCTGCTCCGTTATTTGCTTCTGTGCAATTTCAATAATTTGCCTGTTTCTTTCTATTGCTGCCAGACAAAAGGAACCTGTTGCTGAATCTGTCCACACAATACTGTTGTAGTGTGCAATTCGCTCTTCACATTGTGAAATCATTCTCTTTTGTTCATCTATAATCTTTTCAATATCTGCCTCACGCAGTATTTCACTTCCCACTGAATATTTAAAAATATTACAGTCGCCCGTTACTGCATCCAGCAGCCCCTCAGTTCCATCAATAACAGCATTATATGCTTCCATGTGATTCTTTATTGCAGACCATCCTTTACCTGCAATGCCATCTGAAGACAGAAACTCATTTATCTTTTCGCTGATTCCGCTTAACGAAGTGTAGATATTATGAACTCGCCGAATTATATCATCTGCCTGATTTTCAATATTTCCCGGATTTACTACTCTGTTTCCCATTTTTCTTTTTCCTTTGCTTCTCTGATTTCTTTTAAAAGATCTTCTCTTCGGATTTTGTCCCTTCGTATGTTTTCTCTGTATTCATCTGCAAATTGACCATATTTCTTTTTCTCTTCTTCAATCAGCGCATATTCTTCTTCCAGCATCGCATATAGCCTGGAATCCCCGGCAGACATCTGCTGCATATCACGTATGCCTGTTATATCCTTCCTGTAATAAAACTCGACTTCTTCTTCGAAACTTCTGATTTTTTTCTCGATCTCCGAGCTGAGGTCAAGTTTTTCCTCGAGTATTGCTGCTTGTTTTTTCAGCAGCTCAATTTCACTGTACTTCATTGTCATTTACCCTTTACTGCACCTCAGCATTGCAGATATTTTATTATCGAATTCCAGAAAAGCATCATCTGCTTCCTTAATACTGATGGCGTCCCTAAAGCTCTGGACCATTATCCTATCTTCTATTGATAAAACTCTTTCATAAGCCTCCATGCTGTTATCAACTGCTGCCAGTGTTGATTCTGCATCTCTTGTAATTGAACTTATATCTGAAGATTCGACAATACTGAGAATTTCTGACACAATTTCATCTGTTATACCAAATACATTTTTTATCTCATCCATTTCTTTACATCTCCTTCCTTACGCTATTCATCGATGTACGGAACTTTCGTTTTCGTCAAAGAACCGTTTTCAAATACAATACATTCATCTTCTGCCGGATTTCCTCTGTACAGACCTGTCGGCAGCAATTGCTGTTCTGCAGGCTTGCCCAATATAATACCGTTCTGAGCATTTTTAAAGAACTTGGTAATCGGATCTATCCCAAAAAACTGTTTTGCATTCACGGCCGCATATATCTTAATTTCAACATTTACAGCTTTTTCAAGCAAATTGACTGCATTTGCTCTTGCGGACAGAATTCTTGCAAAGTATGCTGCATCATCTATCAGGAGATACACAGCTCCAAGACCTGAGTAAAAAGCTTTTGGTTTTTTCAGCCTTCCGCTGTTCATATATTCCATTTCTCTTTCCAGGATCAGCTCCTCGAACATAGTGCAGAAGGGCTCAATATCCGCTTCACCGGATACATACCTTATGCTGCTTCTGTTTTGATATGTGAAAAAATCCTGCCTTTCAGAATCGACGATGAATACGGCTGCATCTTCAATTTGGTTTAATAATACTTTAAGAACATTTGTCTTTCCCGAGCCTGCCGGACCGACAATCAGCTGCAGATTAGCGTTATTGATTTCTTTTACTTCAACTTTTTCGCAATCCAATCCAAGCGCTAGCCGCCTGCTGCCGCTTTTACGCTCTGATAAATCATGCATTTCCAGTTTGTCAGGAAGCATCGGAATACCTTTCGCCTTTATATAGCCCCTGTCCGATATTCTTTCAATAATTTCATTAATGCTGTTTCTGTAAGAAATGGCATCTTTGTACGGTGCAGGCAGGAACTCCTGCATTATATATACTTTGTCTCTGCTTACAAGAGCTCTGCCCTTGATGTCGGACAGCTTATATTCACTTCTGCCTATGAGACTCGTCACCTCGCCGGAATCGGCGAGAAAATTGCATACTCTTGCAGTAAAGTTGTTCAGCACTGCATATTTCATAGCATTCGCTCTCGTTGCTGCTGCAAATGTATATATTCCGACACCCTGACCGTCTCTTGTAAGCCTGGTGAAGTAATTCTCGAGTTCAAAGTCAATTTCTTTAATCACATCGTAGTTATCTATCACTACAAGTATTGCAGGCATCACTTCGTCTGATGCCTCGTTATACATATCAAAAGTTGCTGCATTTGCACGCGCGAAGCGTCTTTTTCTGTCCGCTATCTCTTCAGAAAGAATATTGCGCAGCTTTCTGAATTTCTCCGCATCATCGAAGGCAATGTAATCCGCAACCTGCGGCAGATTCTTAAGTCCGAACAGTGCCGAATTTCCGAGGTCTATAATGTAGATATTCAGAGTTTCCGGTGAATTCTTTGCCGCGAGCGATATAACTGCATTTGCGGCCGCTGTCGACTTACCCACCCGGGACGTGCCGAAGACCACCATGTTGCCATCTTTTGCAAAGTCATGAGAATACACTTCCTGCGCCTGCATATCCGGCATATCAATCACACCAACATCAAAGGATACATCGGGCAGACGTCCGGATGATATGTTACGGAGTCCGGTATTCACAATCTGCTCCGGAAGCGGCGGCAGCCACGGCCTTGCAACCGACTCACACGGAACCTCCTCATACACACGCTTTATCTGATTAACTATTGCCTCGAGCTCTGTGATTCTGTTTATTTCTCCCATATCACCGGAACCCAGATCCTCGTTTATCAGCATTCCCTGACCGAGTTCATTTACGACATAGATTCTGTCGTCAACCTCGCTGCTCTCAGATTCATTGCTGTAGGCTCCGCCGCTGTACGCAGACTGGAAAAGTTCATATATCTCATTATTTCCAACCTGCAGATACGCACGGCCGGGATGTGTGATATTTGCTGCATCTCCGCTATGAAGAATTTCGCGGCTGTCGGCTTCATTCTGAACCTTAAGGCAGAGTCTGAACCTCGAGTTGCTCCATATCTGATCATCAACGATTCCGGAAGGTTTCTGTGTTGCAAGAATCAGATGCACTCCAAGGCTTCTGCCTACTCTCGCTGTTGATACAAGCTCTGCCATGAACTCCGGCTGTTCTTTTTTGAGTTCGGCGAATTCATCGGAAATAATGAAAAGATGCGGCAGCGGGTCCGTCGCCTTACCTGCCCAGTACTTTTCCGAATACTTGTTTATGTTGTTTACACCATTTTCATTAAATATATCCTGCCGTCTCCTCAGTTCACTTTTGATGGAAGCAAGGGCACGCATGCTTTCAGCACCATCGAGATTCGTTATTGTTCCGAGCAGGTGCGGCAGATTCCTGAACAGATTAGCCATTCCGCCGCCCTTATAGTCTATAAGCAGGAATCCCACATCGTATGGATGAAAATTACATGCAAGCGAAAGTATGTATGACTGAAGTATCTCTGACTTGCCGGAACCTGTAGTACCTGCCACAAGGCCGTGAGGACCATGCGCTTTTTCATGAAGATCAAGCCTTACAATGTCTCCCTTTCCGCGAACTCCTATAGGCACAGAAAGCGACCTGTGCGCGGCATTTCTGCTCCACATGGCCTTAAGATCAATCTCCTCGGGTTTATTTACACCGTATAATTCCAGAAACGATATGTTCTCCGGAATCTGTGTGGTTACGCCCTTATTATGTATGAGTGGTCTGAGACGTCTTGCAAAAGTCTCGTAATCTATCTGTCCCGTATCAAATGCGATTTTACGTTTTATCAGACTGCCCTCATTCATAAGAACGGTTCCCTCTGAGCCTGCATCTATCTCGAGGATAGTTTTTATGTTCTCGGGAAGATTGTTTTCTGTCTGCGTAATGTATATCAGTGAAAAGCCCAGTTCCGAATCCGTTTCTTTGAGGTGTTCCATAATGCTGTGGTTTATTATCAGCCTCGGTTCATCAATGAGAAACACGTAATGAGGTGAGAATCTTGTTTCCTTTCTTGCATCCTCGCGCATCATACTCCTGGCTTTGAGTTCTCCTGCAATATGCCCGAGCACCTGATCCCGCTGATTTTCTCCTGCGATTACACCGGAGACATTTATGCTCCTGATGTTCGTATGAGGAAGCCAACGCATCCATTCATACTCTGCCCTGTTCTCTTCGCCAATTACTGCGGTGATACACAAGTCATGATAGCTGTGGAAGAAAGCCAGCTGTGTCGTGATGTTCCTGAGCTGTCTCCTGCAGTATTCCGGCCGCCCGACTATTCCCAGGTGTGCTTTCTTAAGGTCGATAACATATGGAATCCTTTCCACATTCCTGAAATTCTCATATACTTCAATCATCTCCTTATATTGCCTATCACCTGTTCTTCCGTAGTCATCCACATCACATTCAATTTTAAAACTCGGTTCACCGGATGCTGTCCCGAGCACCGCTGTAAGAAAGTCATCGTCATTAAGATTTCTTTCATATATTCTGTTTGAGTAGTGTCTTACTTCGTCCTCAATGCATTCAATCGAAAGATTCTGATATTTTTTTGCTTCTTTAAATTCCTCTGTCCTTGTGTATAGTTCCTTTCGCTTGTTAAGAAGGTATTCTCTGTAAGCCGCCGTTTTTTCCTTTATCTCCGCTTTCCTGTTTTTCTTATCATCAAAATAAGTAACGGCTGTGATTATCATAGTTGCGCCTGTTGCAGCGACCATTACCAGCATAAACATACCGCGATTCATAAATATGCTCATAAGAACCGTTGCTATTATCATCACACAGCTCGGCAGAATACGTTTGACAAGTTCGCCCTTCTTTTCTTTTTCTTTTTTTTCCGGAGCCTTAATCTGCACCTTTACATAAGGCTCCGTTTTTATAATCCGTGGAGATCGCTTATAAACCGGGTATTCTTCAAACCGCACCGGCCTGTTTATGTATGTAAAAAGTTCTGTTTCATAAGTTTCTCCATGTTCTCCGCAAATATCAATCCAGTCTGAGTGATATATTATTTCCGTGTTTCCTATCAGGAGCTTATCTCCGGGAATGAGATCAGCACTCTGCATTTTTCTTCCGTTTACGAATATTTCGTTGTCCGCTTCAAGCGCATTGCCCATTATCGCAACATGCGGCACTTCTGCCGTAAGCCGGACAGTGCATGACTCTTCATTTCCTATTACAATACTCGTCTCGCCCCTTGTGGAAAAAGCATCATATTCTGTTGGCAGCAAAAGGAAGACATGCCCTTGCTTATTCCTTTCCAGAGAGAACAAAACAGGGTCTTTCAATTCCTCTCCGCCATGCACAAGCCTTTCTGCATATTTATCATTTTCAAACAGCAACAGTCTGTAATCCATATACTCTCTACCTCAGCAAATTAAGCTCGTCGCCCGACTCGGCTTCTTTCTTATTGTTATTTTCATTGTTGCTTTCCGAATCATTCTCAGATGACTCATTTTCCGTTCCCCCGGACACATCCTCCGAGAGGTCGTATTTGTTCTCCTGAATAGACTCCAGGAGTTCATTTATCTTCTCTTCGAGGTTATTCACAAGTTTTGTTTTCCTGGTTCCTGATATTGAAGAATCCTTCTCAACCTGATTTTTTCTCAGTGAAAGGGCAAAAATTCTATGTTCGTTATCCCGGAATTTCTGCGCATACTGATCGGCCGCCTCATAGTTCGATTGCCCTATCATAACCCAGTAGTTGAGATAATCCGTATTTGTTCTGTACTGCTCAATAGCCTTGAGGATATTGTTTTTCTGTTCAGAATTGAGGCCACTGCTTTTTACCGCTGATACAGCTGCCATATATCTGGCAGCATCAGGCAAATCAGTTTCATCTATATCAGAAAGTTCCTTGCATGTTCCTGCATAATCCTCGGCAAAATACATGTCGGTTGCAGACAATATCGTCTCATTGACTTTACCCTTAACAAGAATTTCATATCCTGCGAGCACAATCGCAAGAATCATTATTATACCGAAAACCGGGAGCAGTATTCTGTTTCTTTTGACACGGCTTCTTTTAATCTGCACGAAATCGCGGGCTCTATACCTTCGCTCTTTATCGACAGCTGCAGAAAGCACTTCTGTAACTTCTGCAACAGACTTTGCCGCGCTCACTTTCGAGAGTATTTCATCTCCGGCAAACAAATCAGCCCCGCCTTTCCGAAAATCATCAAATCTATGCTCCGGATCCAGTGTTGCCCCGATCAAAGCTTTGTATTCCAAAAGAAAACATTCCTTTCCATCTGAAAAGCTCCGGTCTGCAACAAGCGGCCGGAAGGCAGCATCTGCAAGTAAATTTTCCGGATTCAGTGAAAAAGAATATTTTGCTGTCAGGTCATACAAATCCCCCGCATTTATCAGAAATTCATATTTATCAAGTAACGATGCATCTTTTACCATTCTGAAATCGGCAAGACCTCTCTTGTCAAAGCAGAACCTGTAATAATCCTCTTCTTCTGATATTTTACAACGCACCAGCCTGCCCGCATCCTGCGAAAGCTGGTTGATTCGATTCCCGCCCAGCAAATACTCAGTTTTAAGATGTCTGATTTCAAATTTCTCTGAGTTTAAATTATTTTCTATTTTTACGGCTGCACTCCGGATGCCGCCTGTTTTTTTCTTAATTATTTTCATCCTGCCTATATCTCCGTCAGTTTATCGCCGCTTGCTATGCCCTCATCCCGAAGAGTGTTCACAGTGCTGATTACACGTTCCTCGGCGGCGGATCGCATGAACCTTCCCGCAAATCTGGGCAAATATCCCTGCATCTTCAATATCCGGATAATATCCATTATTCTTCTTTTCTCGTCTGCAATGACACTTACTGCCGCATCACCCTGCTCTATTGTAATGATTACGTTCATATTTTTTCCTGTTCCATCTGATTACTAATACTGAAATGAGGCACATCAAAATGCCTCCTGCAATTATTTTTCTCATTTTTTCGGATAATATAAATTCATCTGTTATTTCTTCTTCTGTCTCGACCCCTGTGTCAACCGTTGAAAACAAGTCCGCCTCATCTGCAAGCTCCTGAACTTCCATATCATAGCTTTCAGTGCCTTTCCACTCGCTTTGAAACAAGCCATCAACCATTTGCCTTTGCGTACTCTCCGCCTTTTCCTTTTCCGCCTTTATTTTCGACATACTTTCTTTTGTAAATACCGCAAATCCGTACTCGGACAGAATATTTCCTTCTTTTTCACTCTCTCCGCTTATGCTTTCCGGATTTACTCTGAATGTATCCTCGACTGCACTGGCGTATGGCGGCTGCAGTGCAAAAAACACAAACAAGAATATTGCGGCTGCAGCCGCAATGCTTCTCTTCACAACACTGTTTATTCTCTTCATTGCTGTTACCTTTTCTTCATATAGCAAAAATCCTCCGGTATCAGAAGATACCGGAAGACATCTGCTCTTATCTGAACTGTCCTGCAATATTTGTATCAAGCTCCTGTGCCGCAGCAAGAGTCTGCTCAATCTGTCTCGCTATTGTCTCAACAAGTTCTCTGGTTTCATCAAGCCCCGGCTTCAGCCCTGCAAACTGTTCGACATATGCATTAGCTGCCGCTCCTTCCCAGCTATCAGGCAGACTGTTAATTACTCCCTGCATCTGACCAATAAGACTCTCAAGATCATTTCCCTGATTTCTAAGGTTCATGGCTGCCTGCGAGAGGCCTTCTGCGTTTAATCTTATCTGTGACATATTATTCCTCCTTGTTCATTAATTATTTTTATTATTTTCAATCAGCTGAATCGGCTGAATCAAAAAGCTCATTACTTCACTGCTTACCCTTCCGTTCACCTTGGCACTCGACAGCATACCCTGAAATCCGGCCAGCCGTTTCTTCGTATCACTGTTGTTTGCCTCTGCAGTCTTCAGAAATTCACTCATAGAACGTTCTAATTGTTCTTTGCTTTGCAGATATCCGGTATTTACCGACTTGATATTTTCACTCAGAAATCCGCTATATTCTGTGTAAGCTTTATCCAGTTTGCTGATGTTCTCAAGCTGTGCATTATTTACATTTTCTGTTATCGTATCAGCCTCGTTCCTCAATTTATTCTTCTCTGTATCTAATTGTTCCCTATATGTTTTGCCGGTGTCCCCGGAGAGAGCATTGTCCGTAATGTTTTCAGGATTTAAAGCCTCTCTCTGTTTTTTTAGATTCTCATTCAGACTTTTGACATATTCTTCAAGATTTTTTTTAATCTGATTGAATTCATCCTTGCCCGGTAATTCATCGGACGCTTCAAATACCGGTTCCTCTTCCACCGACGGCATATTTGAATCCCACTTTTCGAGATTTTCAGCCTTTTCCGCCATCGCTTTCTTTGCCGACTTCACTGCACTTCTCAGATTTTCCTTTTTTTCATCATCATTGTTATTTATATATTCTTCAATGGCTTTATCGTAATCCTCAACGGATTTTCTGTATGCATCTACACAAGCTTTGTAACTATCTTCACCGTCAATAACCTTACTCTTATAGTTATTAACACTTGCAATATATTTGCCGAGATCACCGTCAGAAGCCATAAAGTCATCAACAGCTCCTTTATAGTCACCTATTTCGCTGACTATATCTGTTATGCTCTTTACATTATCCTGTATGTATTTAATGTAAGTATCTGTGTCTGTCTCCTTGCTATTGATTGCGTTATCATATGCCGCAGAATATGCACGCTCATATATCGCATCTACAGCCTTGATAAAAGTATCTCCTGCAGCTTTATAACCGGAAGCATCCGCATTATCAAAACTCACATCTGTCTCCGGCATTTCCATTGCCTCCACAACCTTGAAAATATTGCCGTTTGCAAGTATTCTCGCAGCTGCAATACTGCTGTTATTATTGCTGAATATTGCTTCTACATTATATTGTCCAAGCTCCACTTCTTCCACAAGTGCATTCATGTACGCATATGACAGCTTATTATTGAACGTCTGATATGCATCTGTTATCTGGCTGTATACAGCATCATAACTCGATTTTTCTGCACTGCCGCTGATAGTGTACTCAATATTAACAGCCTGCGGATTCTTGTAGTTTATATTCAGAATACGTGCGGAAAGATTCCCCGGGAAGGTCAGTATTGCAGCATATATTCCGTTTTTAAGCCCTTCTTCTGCAGTCTGGCTTGACACAACATCAAAATCTTCCTCATCTAAAGTCTTGATAAACTCCTCAGAATAGTTTACTATTCTATCTGCATATGCAATCCCGGCATCCTGATTCACTACTGCAATCATATCACCCGTAGTGCCTTTAATCTTTTTCGTCGATATAACATCTGTATCACTTTTCCCGCAGCCGGTAAAAAAGCTTGTTACAAGCATTAACAGCACCAGCATTAATATGCCGTTTGATTTTTTCCTCACACTATCCGCCCTTTCCTGAAAAAATATATAAAGTGCACATGCTGCGCCGCTCTCGCTGCAGCATATTAAAAGGTATGCACCTTGAAAATTTCAAATCACTTTATTAACTGACATTATTTATACTCATTTTCTCTTTTTAATTCTTATTCCCATTTTCTCAGTCCTATACCCTTCTATCTGCCAGCGCGCCTCTTTTTCAATCCTTGTTATTTTGTTGAACTCATCTAATTTTTCTCTCCATGCAATATATCTGCTGCATGTGGAGTGGCAAACTGATATCCTTTTTTTACAGCCATAGCATGGAGTCTTATTCGGTATTTTCATATAGTTTCACATTCTTATTTTTCTGATGACATTTACATCAATACAAGTTTCACAGCGCAGTTTAATGATGCACATTTTTCAGCTTGTAGTTCGGCCTTTCCCAGAAAATCGTTCTCCGCTATCGAGAACTGTTTTTTCTCCTGAACGTCATCATTATAGCCAGCGCTGCCGCTGCCATAACTGACAGGCATACAAATATCATAATATTGCTGTCATCACCTGTTGCCGTAGATTTGTCCGGCGCTGTAATCGTTACAGTCTGTCCTTCATCTGTAATGCTTTTATGTTCAGCCATTTTCTTCGGCTGATCCGGGCTGGTCATATCATACAGTTCCTCGAAAGTAACCAGCTTCTTTCCGCAAAGGATCGAGCCGTCAAAGGTAAATGTAAGCTCTACTGTCATTTTTTCACTGTCTGCTGTAAATTCATAATCGCCGGTTACTTTATTTCCATTAATCAGCAGTTCTGCATTTTCTTCTTTTATCATCTGCCAGCCGGTAAGCTTGTACTTTGTTCCGACTTCAAGACCTTCAAGTTCGACTTTATCAACAATAGTCAGCTCTTTTCCCGCTTCTGTTTCTTTCTTGCCATTTTTATCAGTAGCTGCGGTATGAATCTTTATGACACGCTCTTTGATAAGAACGGTCTGCCCACTGTCATTGATATCTTTATGCTCCGCAACCTTTACAGGGTTTTTAGAATTGCTTATGTCGTATAATTCCTCAAAGGAAACCACGTTTTTGCCGCCAAGATCAGAAGCGTCAAATGCATATGAAATCTCAACCGTCATTTTTTCACTGTCTGCAGTAAATTCATATTCACCGGTTACTTTATTTCCATTAATCAGCAGCTCCGCATTTTCTTCTTTTATCATCTGCCAGCCGGTAAGCTTATACTTTGTTCCGACTTCAAGACCCTCGAGCTCGACCTTATCAACGATTTTAATATTTTTTCCGGAGACAATATTTTTTTCTCCTGTTTTCTCATCTACAGCTGTAGTTTGAAGGATAACCTCTTTTCGCTGTTTTGCCCAGAACTGACCAAGATCCTGCCCTTCACCGGTATAAATATAACCCCCGCATTTGTACTTTCCTTTGTTAGCTTCTGCAAAGGCTCTGGCTCCGGAATAGATTTCATTCTGAACACTTTGAGAAACCTCATCATATGGAATTCTGACATTCTGACAATTCCATCCTCGCTGCTCACTTAATAGCTGCCATACCATACTCTGTTCCAGCCAGTACGCCTTACCGCTTAACTCTGTATGTGCGGCAGTATACTGCTTGATATATTCTAATGAAAGTGCAATGCTGTCAATCTGATCACTGCTCATACTCGAGCTTGCATCGCTCCTTGTCTTGTTCCCCGCTTTAAACTTTTTATTTATATCCATGCAGTAAACAGTTTCATCTCCAACCTTCATAAGGCCCTCCATCCATTTATCAACTGTACCGTCATTCTTGTCATATTCAATGTAATTCGAACTGTTTTCTACATCTGCCCAATATTCGCCATTTGCTGCATTTGCTTCACTTGTTGCGGACATAAAACCAAACAAATAAACTACTAATGCTACAACAAAAGCCAGTCTTTTAAAACCTGTTCCCGTCCATTCTGTACTTTTTCTGCTCATAAATTCACTCTCCTGTTGTCCTTAATTAATCCGCTGAAGACGCTTTCACTGAAGCGTTTCTTAAACATCACTGCTTTTTACTGCATTTTTAAACCTCTGCTCCGTCAGCGATTGTCTCAATCTTTTCCATCTTATTCATCTGTATTCACCTCCTGAGCTTTATCGAATTCTTTCACCGCAGCTTTTCATCCTGCTGCACTT
>CAVECM010000044.1:0-16518 GCA_963614095.1 Bacteroidaceae bacterium | reverse complement strand
GCAGATTCGAATCCGGCTGAGCCTGAGCTTTCAGACACCCGGCCGGCGGAACCGATTCAAATGGAAGACAATTCCCGGGAGCACGTTCAGCAGAAGGGCGATTCCGCAGAGCGTATTCAATTAAAAGGCAATTCTCCGGAACGGGCTAAGATTGGATTTAAGCCGGCGGAACCGGATAATTCAGAACCGGCGCGCAGGAAATATGCATCGCTTGGCGTCATCGCAGCTTCATTCGTAATACTTGTTGCAGCATTATTTATTTACAACAACATGATACCGCGTGAAGTTTATGCGACAATAAACGGAGAAGAGATCAGCTTTACCAGCAAAGCGCACACGGTGGAAAATTTCCTGGAGGAAAACGATATAGAGTTCGGCAGAGAAGACTATATTTCAAAGCCGCTTACGACATATGTCTACGACGGCATAGAGCTTAAGATTGAGCATGCCACTGATTTCAGCGTGACAGCAGACGGAAAAACGAAAAAATACAGTTCACTTGAAAACACTGTCGGCGATGCACTGAAGGATCAGGGCATAAAAGTCGGTGAGATGGATATCGTTGAGCCGGCTGCAGACGAACTGCTCACGAAAAACATGAAAATTGTCGTTAAACGCGTGGAAGTCAAAGAAGAAACTGCAGAGGAGACGGTTCCGTTTGAGACTGTAACCAGGGATGATTCATCCATAGATGAAGGAACAACCAAGGTTGTGACAGAGGGCACTGATGGAAAAGACAAGGTGACGTACAGTGTTACATATACGGACGGAGTTGAAACCTCGCGTACCGAGCTTTCCAGAACCACAGTCACAGCAGCTGTTGATAAAGTCATTGCAAACGGTACGAGGATTAATTTTGACGGGCAGTCATACAGCCGCAAGCTGACGGTAAAAGCGTATTCGTATACCGGAGGCGGCACGACGGCCATGGGCACAAGAGCCAGGGTAGGCGAAATCGCAGTCGATCCAAGTGTCATACCGCTCGGTACGGAGGTATACATTGAGGGTGTCGGCGCAAGACGTGCAGAGGACACCGGCGGAAATATCAAGGGGAATACGATTGATATTTACATGGATACGCAGGGCCAGTGCATAAACTGGGGCGTAAGATACGTGACCATTTACATTAAATAGAATGCAGCGCATAATCACAGCTGCAGAACGAAAAGCTGAAATACAGTACTGAATTAAGAAACATAAAACCGGAGTCAGGCCGCGGGGCCGCTCCGGTTTTGTTTTGTTCAGCTGCAAAGCGCGCTGCTTATGCCTTGCGCAGATGTTTTTCGATGAGGTCAGCGAAAAGTGCAGCGTCGTTTTGATCTGTAAAAATCGCACGGGCCGAGACCTTGTTCCCGCCGCCTTTTCCGTTGTAAAACGAAGCATATTCCTTCACGAGAGAGCCGCAGTTCACACTGCCGTCGGAAACAAGGATATACGAGGTGTCTTTTTTCGCATAAAGCATTATCAGCTGCTTTGATTTTCCCATATAGTGCTTTCCCATGCTGAATGCATCATCAAGCGACAGGTGGTCGAGCGGGTAAACAATGACGTTCACATCGGAGGCATGGCTGAAACCTTCTGAGATAATCGCATCCAGCTGCAGGCATTCCTTTTCGATATATGCTTTTTTCAGATGGTAAAGCTCATCCTTCAGTGCAGCGGTTTTTTCTTCCTGCGCGGTGAGCTTTGCAGGGAAATCCTCAATCGAAGAGGAATATCTGTTTGAAAGCTCTGTGAGCATCGTATGCTTTATGTCAAAGTTCTTAAGCGCACGCTGTCCGGCCTCGAAGTATATGCGGAACATATTCTTGTATTTCTCGACTTTGTAGATTTTGATAAGTCCGACCTGCCCCGCCGTACTCGGATGTGTGCCGCAGCAGGCCACACAGTCAGCTGCGTTTTCGACTGATCCCACACAGACTATTGAAATATCCTCATCGAAGGCAACTGCCTTGCGGACCGGCATTTTTTCAGCTTCCTCGCGTGTATCAAACCGCATTACGGTTACAGGCGCATCAGACCAGATGACTTTGTTTGCGGCAAGCTCTGCCCGGAGCGCATCCGTGTACGTTATTTCGGTGACTTCCGGTTTTTCCTCAAGAGAAATATCAATGGTCATGTATTCGTGCCCCATATGAAATCCCCTGTTGACCCCGCCGAAAAGATCGTAGAATATTCCGGAAAGAATGTGTTCGCCGCAGTGCCGCTGCATGTTGTCGAATCTGCGGTCCCAGTCGAGAGTGCACACCGCTTCGGCTCCTGTGCAGAGCTCACAGCCGCTGCCGTCTGATGCAGTCTGCAGCTTTACAGTATGAAGCACATTGTCCGCATGCTCCTGAACATCTGTGACACGAAATTCAGCACTGCCGCATCTGATAATTCCGGTATCGCAGCTCTGACCGCCCCCCTCGGGGAAGAAGGCGGTTCTGTCAAGTGTTATTATAAATTGTCCGGGCGATTCTTCCGCCGGACAAACCGACGTAATCTCAGCAGTCCAGTCTGTCAGATATCTGTCCTGCTGGTATAATTTTGTTATTTTCATTTCTTCGTAACTCCTGTGAAATCGCAAGTATATAAATAAAATTTTAGCTATGAATGGCAAAAAAGTCAAATAAAAAGCTGTTAAAAATCACCGAAGTGTTTTATAATATTCAAAGGATAATTAATTTGCTGTAAAATACTAGTATTTTACTGTAAAAGGAAATATTTTTCGCGGTATTTACGGGGCAGAGAGCGGATTTTGCGAAAAGCAAAAAAGTAGTTGGATAATTCACACGGAAGGCGTCCGCACAGATTTTTTATGTATAAATGGACAGAGGTCAAAATAACATTTGAGAACAGGAGAAAGAAATGTTAAAAGAAAAAATAATTTACAAAGATGAACTGCCGATCAATGTAGTTGCTGCTAACATAATTGAGTACCCTATACATTTCCATGATGACATGGAGGTTGTATACGTTCTTGAAGGAAGTGTAATACTGAGAAACGGATATTACACCTACACGCTCAAGCCGGGTGATATATTTATTCTCAACGACAGGGAAATGCACAGCTTCCAGCGTACAGACGAGGATAATCTCGTGATGATGTTTCAGATGGACCTGACGTATTTTTCCCGATATTATGACAACCTCAGAAATAATTTTTTTGTAACTGACATTGAGGATGACAGCGACGAAAGCCTTGAAGTTCTCAGAACGCTGCTTGCAAAGATAATGATGGAGGTTTTGCAGAAGGGCTACGGGTATGAGCACAAGGTCATAGAGAGCACGCACAATCTTATAGCATGCCTGATGTCGGATTTTCAGTATTTTGTAATGGAAAACGGCAGGTTCAAGAATGAACTGAAGAATAAGGGCAACAAGATACTCGCAGGCAGGCTCAACAGAATAACGGATTATATGTATGATAATTATACGAGAAAGCTGACCCTGAGCGAAATCGCCGACCGTGAGCATCTCAGCATTTATTATCTTTCGCATATTATCAAAGAGGCAACAGGGCTGAGTTTTCAGGATCTTCTCAGTTATATAAGGGTTGAGGAGTCTGAGCGTCTGCTGCTGGGCACGAATAAAAAAATCGGAGCTATTGCAGAGGAAACGGGGTTTTCCGCGGTAAGGTACTATATAAAGCATTTTGAGCAGTGGTTCGGCATGCATCCGCTGGAATACCGAAAGAAATATATCGGCAAGATAATAAGCCGTGATATAGCGGCGCAGTATACTCTTGCGTCACCGGATCATATTGAGAAGGCAATAAGAAGGCAGGTCAAGGGGATTTATGCTGATTATGCGGACAGATTCAAGGCAAAGCCTGTAATCATAGATATCGATATTCATGATGAATATGCGGAGGTTATAAAGAAACCTGCCGCTATGGCTGAAATAATGGAGCGAGATGTAAATCGCGTTCTGGCGGAGCCTTACCAGAGATTTATGGAGCTGGATGAAAACATTATTGCAGCAGGTGACAATTACATTATTTCTACAAAATGTAAATTCCCGGGTGTGCTCAACAGCCTTAGTATTCTCGTATATAATTTCGATGAAAATACAGCGAAAAATCTGCGCAGAATAATGAGCAGAGATGATCTAATGAGAATTGTACGAAATTATGAAAGTGAGATGGAGTTTCTCGTGAGATGCACAGGCCTTTCGGGGAATTTCAGAGTTATTCGCTACAGGATGGAAAAAGAGAATTTTCTTGCAAAGATTGCGCATGGTTTCAATCATGACAAGCGTTCGGGTCTCAGAGAAAATTTCATAAACAGGATAATGTCGGAGCCGAATATCAGGAGCAGTAATTACATAAGTTCGGATGCACTCAGTGTAAGGACGATATTTGAAGGGATTGGAGCCGAGCTGATACTTATCGACCGGATCTGATTCGGCCGCGTCTCTCCGGGCGAATCGCACTCGCTGCGCTCCCGCTCTTCGGGAGAAACCGCAACGTCCTGCGGACTCCTCCGCTCACGAAGTTCGCTGCGCTGTCGCTTTCTCCGGGCGAATCGCACTCGCTGCGCTCCCGCTCTTCGGGAGAAACCGCAACGTCCTGCGGACTCCTCCGCTCACGAAGTTCGCTGCGCTGTCGCTTTCTCCGGGCGAATCGCACTCGCTGCGCTCCCGCTCTTCGGGAGAAACCGCAATCTTATAACTGTTTTAGGACAAAGGTGTTATTGAAATTTTCTGATAAAGGGGCTAATATAGTGGTAGAGATAATTGAGTCAAAACTATTGTTTAAACAATATTATTTATGGAGGTAAAGAGATGAAATTACTTATCATTGGTGCAGGTGGCGTTGGTACATCAGCAGCAAAAATTATCGCAAGACAGGGCGCAGAAGCTGACTGGGCTGAAAAAGTTGTTGTAGCTGACTACAACTTTGACAGAGCTAAGAAAGTAGCTGAAGAAATCTGCGGCGGCGGAAAATTCGTTCCTGAAAAGATTAACGCTATGGACGCTGACAACATCAAAGAAGTAATCGCTAAGCACGGCATTGACTTTGCTATGAACGCTTGCGATCCTAGAATGAACGAAACTATCTTTGATACTTGCCTGGCTTCAAAAATCGGTTACCTTGACTGCGCTATGACATTAGGTACTGAACATCCGGAAAAGCCTTATGAACTTCCTTACATCAAATTAGGTGACTATCAGTTCTCAAAGCAGAAGGAATGGGAAGCTTCCGGCAAAATCGCTATCTGCGGATCAGGTGTTGAACCGGGAATGGCTGACGTATTTGCTAAATATGCTGCTAAGCACTTATTTGACAAGATTGACGAAGTAAACGTAAGAGACGGAGATAACTATGGAAATACTGATTCAGACTTTGGATTCTCAGTATGGACAACTATCGAAGAATGCTTACAGCCGCCTGTAATCTGGGAAAAGAACGAAGAGCATCCTGAAGGACACTGGTTCTGTACAGAACAGTTCTCAGAGCCTGAAATCTTTAACTTCCCTGGCGGAATCGGCGATGTAGAAGTAATCAACGTAGAGCACGAAGAAGTACTCCTCGTTCCTAGAGAAATCGACTGCAACAGATGTACATTCAAGTATGGTGTACCTGCTGACTTCAGAAAGAAGTTATTAGTTCTGTTCGAATATGGTCTCTCAGACAAGAGAACAAAGATCAAGGTTGGCGACAGCGAAATCACACCAAGAGACTTCGTATGCAAAGTAATTCCTAGCCCTGTAGATGCTACAATGACAATGACAGGTAAAGGATGCGCTGGTACATGGGTAACTGGATGGAAAGACGGAAAATACAGATCAGTATATCTGTATCAGATCGCTGACAACCAGGAATGCATCAAGAAGTACACTACTAACTCAGTAGTTGCTCAGACTGCAGTAGGTCCTGTAATCATGATGGAACTTATCGCTAAAGGTATCTGGAGTGATGCCGGTGCTTGGGGTCCTGAACACTTCGATCCAGATCCGTTCGTAGAAAGACTTGCTAAGTATGAATTCCCTGCAGGAATCAAAGAAATGGATTCAGAATATGCAGATGAATTAAACGAAAAAGCTTTCTTAGATGCTGTAAGCAAATAAGCTTTAGCGATTTAATAACAGATTGAAATCAAATTGAATAAATCTGAATGAGAGCGGCTGCCGTCAGGCAGCCGTTTTTTTGTGCGCCCGGCAGGGCACGCTTCCGGCAGACATGATGCTGATCCCGGTTAAAGAAAGCCTGTACAGAAGCAGTGACCTTTGTTTCAGGATTTGCGGCAAATCGCCATGCAAAACTTTTCAACCCGCGCAGAACCAGCGGCATAACATCGCCGGAATTCGAAAATTCTCAAGATTGACAATTCAGGCGGCAGGGTGTATAGTGCAAATTGATAAAAAAATCAAGAACATGCAGAAAAGGTATGCAAACAGGAGGTAAGTATGAAAATTACAGTTTTAGCGGGCAGCCCGCGTAAAGTCAATACAAAAGCGATGGTAGAAGCATTCAAGGCAGGAGCTGAAGAAGCAGGTCATGAAGTCACTGTTGTGAATGTAGGCAAAATGAAAATCGCAGGATGTCTCGCATGCGAATACTGCCATACAAAAGGTGAAGGAAAATGTGTGCAGAAGGACGATATGGAAGAAGTATATCCTGCATTGATGGAATGTGATGCACTCGTGCTCGCATCGCCTATTTACTATTTCACAATGACTGCACAGATGCAGGCTGCTATCCAGAGAATCTATGCTATCGATCATCCGCCAAAGGCTTCAAAGGCTGCAATGATGCTGACTTCAATGTCACCTGACGTATATGACGGAGCTATCGGAGAATATGATGGTATCCTGGCATATATGGGACTTGAAGACAGAGGCATTGTAACGGCAAAGGATCCGGAAAACGGTTCAGAAGAAGTGCTGAACAAATGTCGTGAGCTCGGCAGGAATATGTAACTGCAGGGAACTTATGTGTAACCGGGCGCTCCGTTTTACCTGTCAGGCCCGGGCCGGTTTAATTACAAATCGCAGGGAGGCGGAGCCGGAAACCGCATAGGAGCAATTTTTCTGAAATAACAGTAATTACTCTGAAACAGCAGTAATTATTCGGAAAATAAGAAAACTGCCGCATTAATGGATTGTTATTCCATGATGCGGCAGTTTTTGTTTTGCATTTTAAGAGTGCAGCCGGAATTTCGGGCTGGACAAGCTGCCAATCCGGACCCCGGCGGAGTGAAATCAAAAGCTGTATATCTCATAAATCAGCATAACAATTGCAGGATAAAAGCTCACCCACCCGGGCATTTTCACTCATGTATATTCACTCAGACATTTTCACCCGGGCATTTCAGTCAGGCTCTGATTACTCAATCAACAAAAGTCCTGGTTATCTTAATCAGCTCCTTGACAGCAGGGGACGCGTTTTTCAGGGAGCGAACCCCGAATCCCATAGTCCTGCAGACCTTCTCCTCAAATTCGCGAACTACAATATTTGAAGGAAGAAGACTCGTCTGCATCTTCGAAATTATATATACCCCCAGGTTCTCAGAAACCATGGAAACCGCACCGGTGTCACCGCGGACAGTGTATTTAACGGACGGTGCAAACGGTTTTTTCTTTGAAACCATTTTTATCAGATCGTCCCATCCATCCTCAGGCATTATAAAATCGCAGCCGTTGAGTATGCTGATGGGTATTTTGTCATATGAGGCAAACGGATGCTTCTCATTGATTATCAGACAGACAGGATCCTCAAACAGAGGATGAAATTCCAGACCCTTTACCTTGAATTCACTTGTGAAACCGATATCAATTCCATTGTTCGTAAGCTCTTTGGTTATATCCGAAAACGGCATTTCATTAAGAAACAGTGAGATGTTCGGGTATGCCAGAGAATAAGCGCTTACAATCTGCGGCGTGAAATTCACAAGCATCGAATTCAGAGAGCCGATTCTTACCTTGCCGCAGATAAGACCCTTAATTGAATTAGTCAGATTAAAGAGATCATTTTCGTGACTTACTATTTCTCTGCAGTGTTTGAGTACGAGTTTACCTTCCTCGGTTGCCTCCACGGAAGTATTGTTTCTGACAAGGAGCTTGATGCCGAGCTCATCCTCAAGGGAGTCGAGCATGCGGCTGACTCCGGGCTGCGAATACCCGAGCTCGACAGCGGCTTTGGTTATGCTTCCCAGTTCGACAACTCTGATAAAAGCCTTGTACTTAGTAAAACTCATTTTTCACCTCATTACTGTTTATTTGTGTATGAATAACCAAACATTATGAACCGATGAATTCCATCTGGTTTTAACGTTGATTTTGACAAATTTTATCGTTCATTTAACTAATAGAATTTTATCATAACTGAATGTAATGAGCAACATAAAAGACCGTCTGTGTTTTTATCTAAATACAGTTGATATACTCGTATCAGAAACAAACTATCTGAAAATTGCGGAAAGGAGTCTGCTATGGGCGTGAGAGTAAACCACCACGTTATACTGGGCGATCAGGAAAATGATAAATTCGTGACGATAACAGTGGACGGAAAAGAAATGCAAGCAAAAGAAGGAGAAATGATTCTTGCCTGTCTTATAGCAAACGGTAAGATCATCAACCGCTATACAGCCAAAAGGAATGAACCGAGAGGACTGTTCTGCGGAATAGGGCAGTGTACAGACTGCGCTATGGTAGTCAACGGCAAGCCGAATGTAAGAACGTGCATAACACCCGTTAAAGAGGGTATGGTCATTGAGACACAGCACGGACTTGGAAAGGGGGCATCTGAGAAATGATCAACAAAGAAGTAATAGTCATCGGAGGAGGCCCTTCGGGAATGGCGGCAGCAATCGAGGCTGCAAAGCGCGGAGCTGAAGTCCTTATGATAGATTCAAATCTTAAGGCAGGCGGACAGCTGTTCAAACAGATTCACAAATTCTTCGGGTCAAAGGCACACAGAGCCGGAGTAAGAGGAATCGATATCGGGAAAGAACTTCTCGAGGAAGCGGAGAAATACGGAGTAGAGACATGGCTCAACAGCCTCGCAATCGGACTTTTCGATGAAAAGACAGTGGCTGTTGAAATCGGGGGAGACGACGAACAGAAAAAGGTTGTTCTTGTAAAAGGGCAGAAAATCATCATCTGCGCGGGAGCTTCAGAGAACGTTGTAAGGTTCAAGGGCTGGACGCTTCCGGGAGTAATGGGAGCAGGCGCAGCACAGACCATGGTAAACGTGAACAGAGTACTGCCGGGCAAGAGAGTCCTGACGGTAGGAACAGGAAACGTGGGACTTATTGTATCATACCAGCTGATGCAGGGCGGAGCAGATGTGGTTGCCCTGGTGGATGTGGCACCGAATATCGGCGGATACGCAGTACATGCATCAAAGATAGCAAGAGCCGGAGTTCCTATCCTGACAAGACACACAGTGCTTGAAGCAAGAGGAAAAGAGAGAGTTGAACAGGCAGTCATCGTTGAGGTTGACGAGAAGTTCCAGCCGATACCGGGAACAGAGCAGACAATAGACTGCGACACAATCGCAATCGGTGCAGGACTCAAGCCGGTGGCAGAGCTGGCAGCGATGTACGGATGCGAGATGTACTTCAACCCTGTACAGGGCGGATGGGTACCTCTTCACAACAGAAGCATGGAGACAAGCAAAGAAGGCATCTACGTGGCAGGCGACATCACAGGAGTGGAGGAAGCCAACACAGCGCTTGAAGAAGGAAGACTCGCAGGAATAGATGCGGCAGCCAAGCTGGGATACATCACTCAGGAAGAGGCCGACAGGGAACAGGCCGCAGTATGGGAGAGACTTGACGGACTGAGACTCGGACCACACGGAGAAAAGAGACATCAGGCGAAGATGACACAGATAGAGAAATTCAACGAATTAGCGGGAGGTGAGAACTAATGTCAGTAACATCATGCGGATACTTAACAGTAGAGGAACTGAAGAAATCAATAAATTATCCGTCGGAAGAGAGGATGGCAAAGGGCCCGGTCGCTATCGCTGAATGCGTGCAGCAGATTCCGTGCAACCCGTGTGAGGGCGCATGCAAATTCGGAGCTATAAAGATCGGCGAACCTATAATCAATCTCCCTTGCATAGACGAGGACAAATGCACAGGCTGCGGAGTATGCGTGGCACAGTGCTCGGGACTGGCAATCTTCGTAATGAACAAGGCATACGGAGACGGACTGGGAACAGTGGCATTCCCTTATGAATACCTGCCGCTTCCTGAAAAGGGACAGAAGGTAAAGGCGGTGAACAGAGCCGGAGAAGTGGTATGCGACGGAGAAATCGTGAAGGTAATGAATCCTGCAAGCTTTGACAGAACACCGGTAGTGACAGTAGCAGTGCCGGTTGAATATACAGAAGAAGTAAGATCTATCCTGAGAAAGGAAGATGAATACGAAGAGAGCGGCGAGGACGCAGTACAGATATTCGACGACGATATGCTCGTATGTCGATGCGAGGAAGTAACAGTTTCAGAAATCAGGAAAGCAATAGCTGACGGTGCGAGAGACGTTACGGGAGTAAAGAGAAGAACAAGAGCAGGAATGGGACTGTGCCAGGGAAGAACATGCGAGAAGATGGTTCAGGCGATACTCAGAGCAGAGCTCGGAGAGACTGCGGAAGAAATCAGCAGAAATACATCAAGACCGCCGGTAAGACCAGTGACATTCGGATCACTTGCAGGAGGTGAAGATGATGAATAACTATGACGTTATGGTAATCGGTGCAGGAGCTATCGGATCGAGCGTAGCATATCACCTCACAAAAAAAGGATTGAAGGTGGCCCTCGTGGAGAGAGGCGACATCGCCAGCGGTACATCCAGCCACTGCGACGCAGTAGCGCTCATATGCGACAAGAACCCGGGAATCGATACAGAGATGGGTTATGCAAGTATCCAGAGATACAAGGAACTGCAGGAAGAATTATCCTACGATTTTGAATTCCATCAGAGAGGCTGCCTGTACGTATGCGAGACAGAAGCTGAGATGGAGGCTGCCAAGGGTTATGTAAAAGAGCAGACAGCTGACGGGTACGACATGAAAATGCTCGATGCCAAGGAAATATTCGACATGGAGCCGTACCTCGCAAGAGACCTGATCGGTGGTTTCTGGTCAGATCCTGACTGTTCGATGAACCCTTACAAGCTGTGCTACGCATATGTGGATGCAGCACAGAGAATGGGAATGGATGTGCTTTCACATCACGAAGTGAAAGAGATAAAGCTTGAAGACGGCAAAGTAGCTGCAGTCGTTACAGATCAGGGCACATACAAGACTGACAGAATCATCAACTGCGCAGGTGTATGGGCACCGAAAATCGGTGAAATGGTGGGAATCGATATTCCTATCAAGCCGAGAAAAGGTATCGTAATGATTTCAGAAAGATCATTCCCGATTGTAAATCAGAAGATACAGGAATTCGGATATATGATGTCCAAGTTCGAGGATATCGAATTTACAAGAAACGTAAGTGAAAGAGTTGAAAGAAACAATGTAGCTATGGTAATCGAGCCGACTGACGCAAGCAACTTCCTTCTCGGCGGCAACAGAGAATTCAGAGGCTACAACATAGATTCGGAAATTGAGGTAATGCAGGCGGTAGCAGAGAGAGGAATCAGATTCTTCCCTATTATCAAGGATATGAACTGCATCAGAACATATTCCGGACTCAGACCTTGGGTAATCGACCATCTCCCGATTGTATCGGAAGTTGATGAGATTCCGGGCTACTACATCGCAGCAGGCCATGAGGGCGACGGAATCAGCTTATCGGCAATCACAGGCAAGATGGTAAGCCAGATTGTTGCAGGCGAGGAGACTGACTTCAACATCGATAAGCTCAAGTTCTCAAGATTCAAGAAAGCGTAAAACACGCACGCACATAAAGCTTCGGGAGCAGCGGCGCAGGTTCTGCGGCTTCCGGAGCAGTAAATGCAGACAGAAAACACAATCGGCACAATGAAGATTCTGCTTTGCAGATTTACACAGAACACTGATGCATCATGAAGAGTCAGTGTGCAGATTGACTGAAGACACTTATGCACAATGCATTTTACATATTAAGAAGTTAAAGCTAAGGAAGTTAAAACTGTTTAAAGAAATTGTTTAAAGTATTAACAGGAGGAGTAATGATGAAAAAGATACCTGAAGGAGTAATGGTACCACTGATCACACCGTTCCATGCAGATGAAAGCATTGATTTTGACGGTTACAAGAAAATCATTGATTATACTATCGAAGGCGGAATGCACGGTATTCTCGTAGGCGGAAGCACAGGCGAATACCACATGATGACACTGGAAGAAAGAAAAATGCTCATCAAGAAGGGCTGTGAATTCGCTGCAGGAAGAGTTCCGGTAATGGCAGGAACAGGTGAATCAACTGCACCGGCAACTATCGAGCTGACAAACTACGCAGCTGACTGCGGAGCAACATGGGCTCTGGTACTGCCTCCGTTCTATCAGCAGACAACTGAAGAAGGAATTTATGAATTCTTCAAGGAAATCGCTGAAAAATCAAAGATCGGCATCGTTATTTACCACAACCCGGGAGCTACAAATGTAGAGCTCACACCGGACTTCATAGCAGAGCTTGCAAAGATTGACAATATCGTCGCTGTAAAAGACACTACAGATGAAAGACATACCTGCCAGACTATTGCAAAGACAAGAGGAATTCCTGATTTTACAGTTATAGAGGCAGAAGAGCATCTGTTGCTGCCTACTTATTCCGTAGGAGGCAAAGCTGCCTTCTCAATTTTGTTCAACCTCTTACCTAAGGAGATGAGGGAGATGTATGATCTTGCAGTTGTAAAGAATGACTTCAAGGCAGCAATAGAGCTCAATGCCAAACTCGTTCCGTTCTATGACCTCATGGAAGCAGAACCATATCCGGGTCCTGTTAAAGCAGGTCTGGACTGCCTGGGATTACCGGGAGGAATCGTAAGAAAGCCGCTTACTCAGCCTAGCGATGAAATGAGAGCTACAATGAGAAAGCTTCTTTCAGAACTCGGATACGAGGTTAAATAACCCGGACTGCAGATTGTGAGGCTGATATTATGCAGAATAAAGTATCGGAATATTCACAATTAAGTTCGAGTTATGTAAAATTATATAAATATAAACAGCTCATAACATAGAAACAACTGGTTTCTGAAAGATAAAAAACATGTGCAGCCGGACGGGGGCCTTAGCATACAGGATATATCAGAATATCGTATATACCAATTACAACATCTGAAATTCATGCTGAATACTCTCCCTCTCGGCCGGCTGCATTTGAAAGTAACTGTAAAAATAAATCCTGGGATATTGGGGGACAAACACCAATTCTGCACGACTGCACTGGCAAAGTTTCTTCAGAGCCCGGTTCTGATATTAAATGAGCCGGAGACCGGACAGAGAGATTTCGGGGGGTTAAAACCAGAGGTATTATCCGGATACCGAAATCATATGAGTGAGAGGCCGGAAACCGGACAGGTATTGAAATACAAGCAGACAGGGACAGAAGAAACATACGGAATCATATTAACTTATGCAGAAACGGAATCAGGAAAGGAACAAGGTGGAAACATGTTAAGCACTATAATAAGCACGCTCAACAGCATCATCTGGTCTGACGCTATGATCGTTGTATGCCTGGGAGCCGGTCTGTTTTTCTCAATTCGTTATAAATTCGCACAGATTCGTGACTTCAAGGATATGCTTCGCAATCTGATCAGCAATAAATCCTCGGAAGACGGAATCTCAACATTTGCATCATTCTGTACGACAATGTCGGCCAGACTGGGAGTAGGAAATATCGCCGGAGTTGCAACTGCCGTATATATGGGAGGCCCGGGAGCTATTTTCTGGATGTGGATGACATCATTTCTTATTGCAGCAACATCATACACTGAATGTACGCTCGGGCAGCTTTACAAGATACGTATAGACGGACAGTACCGCGGAGGTGCATACTACATCGCAGAAAAGGCATTCGGCTGGAGATGGTACGCATACATATTCTGCTTCGCATCGATTTTAGGTCTGGTACTGCTCACAGGCACTCAGGCTAACCAGATCAGCGAATCCGTAAGCTTTGCATTCGGAATCTCACCGGTAGTTACAGGTGTCATTCTGGGTGTTATCATCGGTATAATCATCCTCGGCGGAATCCGTCGTGTCAGCAACGTTGCATCGGTTCTGGTGCCGTTCATGGCTATCGCATACTTCGTTGTTACGATAATTATTCTTATTGCAAATGCATCAATGATACCGACAATGTTCAAATGGATATTCCAGAACGCATTCACAATGGATGCAGCATTCGGCGCTACAGTAGGTACAGCAATCATCTGGGGTGTTAAGAGAGCAGTATTCGCATCAGGCTCCGGAATGGGAGAAGAAACACCTGCCGCTTCAGCAGCAGAAACTTCACATCCTGCAGGACAGGGCCTGGCAAACTCATTCGGAATCTATGTAGACATTCTCGTATGCACATGCTCAGGCCTGCTCATCCTCGTTACTGACTGCTTCAATACAGCAACAGGTTATATAGGAAGCGGTTCGGCACAGATGCAGGAGCTGTTCGACACGGGACAGTACGGTATCGTATTCCAGCAGGCTGCAGTAGACAGCGTTATGCCGGCAATCGGAAAAATCGTTGTGTGCGTTATACTCGTGCTCTTTGCACTGACTTCAGTACTGAGCTATGCATATCAGGTTGAGAACACAATGGCTTACCTCTTCGTAAGAGCGAGCGAAAAGCTGAGAAAGAATGTTCTGCTCTGTACACATATATTCATGGTAATAGTATTCATATACTTCTCAACTCAGTCATCAGACACCGCATGGGCTGCAGGCGATGTAGGCGTAGGTCTCATGATATGGTTCAATATGTTCCTCATAATACTGCTGCACGGCAAGGCTGTAAAGCTGCTGCGCGACTATGAGGCACAGAGGAAGCTCGGAATACTTTATCCGGTATTCGATCCGGACAAGCTCGGCATCAAGAATGCGGATCTCTGGAAAGAAATCAATAAAGACCTCATCGGCAAAACACCTGAAGAGCTCAAGGCTATGCAGGGTGTAAAAGAAAAATAAATGATCTTGACGGCGATGCATTGCTTTTCGGGGCAGAAAACTGAAAAATGTTCTGAGGTTTCAGATAATGTACGGGTTATCCGGTAAAGCATTCCGGAAGCAATGCAGAGCTTTTATGTAAAAATCTGCAGGCTGCTGCAGGTTTTGCAGCGAATCTCCGAAAACAAAAGGAGGAAATACAGTATGTTGAAAGATAGAAGATACGGAATCATCACACCTGAAAACAGGGATACGAAGATAAGAACTCTCGATCACCAGCAGATTTCAGGCTACGGAGTAGGTATCGTTTATATAGAAAACGTGAACTACCCGCTGATTCCGGGAAATGTTGTAAATGCATATACATATGACTTTCCGGTAAGAATGATGCCGGTAAAAAATCTCACCAATGACCGACTGTTCAATGCAGACCCTACGATAAAGGATGATATTATTGCGGCTGCAAAGCACATGGTCGAAAAAGAAGGCGTGCGTGCCATATGCTCGGCATGCGGGTTCTTCGGGAATTTTCACAAGGAAGTTTCAGCGGCTGTAGATGTGCCGGTTGCAATGTCGAGCCTGGTGCAGATTCCATGGATTCGTACACTTCTGAAGCCGGATCAGAAAATCGGGATTCTGACCGCAAACGGTGCATCACTGAACGAGGGTCTGTTCAGAAGTGTAGGCGTTGAAAAAACAGACGATATCGTCTTCAAGGGTCTTGAAAACAGCAGTGAATTTTCGGCTGTGGTTGATATGAGACCTTGCTTTGACAATGAAGTCGCAAGGCAGGAGGTTGTCGGTGCGGCGATTGAACTCGTGAATGAAAATCCGGATATCGGCGCTATTCTGCTTGAATGCAGCGATATGCCGCCGTATGCGGCTGATGTCCAGGCTGCCGTGCAGCTGCCTGTGTTTGACTTTATCACACTTATAAAGTGGCTGCACAGTGCGGTGATGCAGAGGCCGTATACAGGCTGGATGTAAAGCTTACAGGAGACGGCTGTAAGACATAAATGAAAGAATTAATGGGATGAAAATAAAAGCAGCCCCGGCTGCATAAAACAGCCGGAGCTGCACAAAGCATAAATCTGAAATTGAAAACTACTCATGGTTTGGGAAAAATCGCGGAAATTCCGGTGGACGGCAATGTTTAAAGAATAGTATTTCACTGTGGCCGGAGTATCGAAATGAAGAGTGTGCCGGCAAGTCAGACCGGCATGCCGGCAAAGCTGTCACAGCAGAGCTCTGGTATCGATACGGTCATTTAAAAAACAAACAATTGATTCGATGTAACTTCAAATCGCTCCTATAATAAATTAATTGATAATGCGTCCCGGCGCCGCGCAGCATTACGCGGCGCCGTATAAAACAAAGTTGGTAATGCACTGAAACCGGGATCAGGTTTTTCCACCTGATAAATAATACTTTAAACACAGCTGCCGTGTCGGTACAGCATAATGCTGCGCCGGTGCGGCAGCTGTGCTTTAT
>CAVECM010000043.1:0-16630 GCA_963614095.1 Bacteroidaceae bacterium | reverse complement strand
GCCGCGGATTTGCATAATTCTGCGGCTTTACAGTATATGAAACGGATCCGTGTTCACCGCAGATTCGATTATCTCGACTCTTCCGGAAAGCTTTTTCTCAAGCAGCTCTTTCATTGCCCTGCCAAAGAATTTTTCTGTACCGAAATGGCCAGCATCCAGAAGGCATATGCCCTTTGCAAGAGCATCCTGAGCCTCGTGATGTTTCACATCGCCTGTTATAAACAGCTGGCATCCCGCTTCTGCAGCCATATCAGCCATATCGGCTCCTGCACCGGTGCATATGCCTGCCATAGTAATCTGCGTACTCAGATTGCCGCAGGCGTGCAGCTGGCTGATACTCATGCCGAGCCGATCAGCCGCAAGCTCTATAACCTGCATATAATTCATCGGCCTCCTGAATCTGCCGATTCTTCCTATATCCGCCTCGTCCCCGTTTTCTGCCATCTTTGATGCAGAAACAATATCTTTTCCTCTGAGGTTTTTCACGGATACAAGTCCGAACTTTTCCGCTATAATATCGTTATTGCCGCCTTTTACCTTGTCAAACGGCGTATGGCACGAATAAACCGATATGCAGTTTGAAATCAGCTTCATCACGCTGCGGTCCTCGCCTATGTCATAGTTCAGCTGTTTTATTCCGCTGAAAATAAGCGGATGATGCGATACAATCATGTCTGCATCTGCGGATACGGCCTCGTCGGCAACTGCCTCCGTGATTTCAAGGCAAGTGAGTATTTTCCCGACATGAGCTTTCGGAAAACCGATGATAAGTCCGCTGTTATCCCACGTTTCCTGCAGAGAAAGCGGCACGGCACTCTCGATTGCCTCAGCGACATCTGATGCTGTTATGATGCTTTTTTTCTTATCTTCCATTTCTGTATTCCTCCAGTAAATCCCTGAGGTATCTGATGCCCCTGCATATCCTGTCCTCAAGCCGCATGTTTCTCTCCTTTGCCAGCATGACATTCTCCAGCTTTTCCTGTTCGCTTGTGATATTCTTTACAAGAAAATCCTCGACAGGACCTGACGCCTGCGTTATCCATGGGGGTACCCGGTAAATTATGTCCTCTCCGGTATCATCCGGCGATGCGAATGCGGTGCCTTTTATGCAAAGCCGCAGACTGTCGGTATTCCTGCAGTCTGTGCCGGCGCCGGGTTCTTTAGTTCCCGCCTCCCCGGCTGCAGATTTCTCAGATGCAGGTTCCTCAGCTGCGATTTCCTCAGTTTCGGGGTTCTCAGCTTCTGCATCATCAGCGGCCTTCGGGCTGAGCGC
This sequence comes from Bacteroidaceae bacterium, assembly GCA_963614095.1. Taxonomy (GTDB): domain Bacteria; phylum Bacillota; class Clostridia; order Peptostreptococcales; family Anaerovoracaceae; genus Lentihominibacter. The sequence goes on along the minus strand of CAVECM010000043.1, from coordinate 15,357 downwards.
GGTTATTATCTCCGGTATAAAACGCCCCTCCTCGACAAGATCTTCATGTATTATTGTGAATCCGTTTTCCAGAAGCCATTTTCTCAGATGCCCCTGCCTTTTGCGCGGCTGCAGAATATACTTTCTGAAAGAGCATGTCAGCTCAAAGTCTGCGCTCATGATATCTCTAATCAGCATTCCTCCCATGCCGGCGATTACTACTGTATCCACTTCACCTCTGTCAAGCACAGAAATACCGTCTCCGACTCTGAACCGGGCGCGTGATCTGTCCGCCCCCAGCATATCAAGATTTTCGGAGCCCTTCATCAGCGATGGTCTGCTGACATCCGTCATGACAACAAACGGCGAAATATCGTTTTCTATAAGGTATATAGGCAGAAAACCATGGTCTGTGCCTATATCAGCCATGGTTTTCCCATTGTCTATTCTGTCTGCGATTTTCTGCAGTCTTCTGCTTAATTCTGTCATTTTGTGTTTCCGGTGTTTTTAATATGTCGTTAAACCGCTCTGCACCTTCATGAGCTGCTTTCTTTATTCAAGATAAATTTCAGTTCCTGAGCTGTTTTTATTCAAGGTAATTCTGTACCTTCTGAACGGCTCTCTTTACTCGAGGTAGTCCTTCAGCTTCTTGCTTCTGGTCGGATGTCTCAGCTTTCTCAGTGCCTTTGCTTCAATCTGTCTGATTCGTTCACGTGTGACATCAAACTTTTTGCCGACTTCTTCCAGAGTGCGCGCTCTTCCGTCTTCAAGGCCGAATCTGAGCTTCAGAACCTTCTGTTCTCTCTCCGTGAGAGTGCCGAGCACATCCACGAGCTGCTCTTTAAGCATGGAAAATGCTGCAGCTTCTGCCGGTGCCGGAGCGTCATCATCAGGAATAAAGTCTCCGAGATGGCTGTCCTCTTCTTCTCCGATAGGAGTTTCCAGAGAAACAGGCTCCTGCGAAATCTTGAGTATTTCTCTGACTTTCTCTACTGATATACCCATTTCTTCGGCAATTTCATCAGGGGTCGGCTCTCTGCCTTCCTCCTGAAGCAGCTGTCTTGAAACTCTTATAAGCTTGTTTATCGTTTCGACCATATGAACAGGAATTCGTATCGTTCTCGCCTGGTCGGCTATCGATCTTGTTATCGCCTGTCTGATCCACCATGTGGCATATGTACTGAATTTGTAGCCCTTTGTCCAGTCGAATTTATCAACGGCTTTAATCAGACCGAGGTTTCCCTCCTGTATAAGGTCAAGGAACAGCATTCCTCTCCCTACGTATTTCTTTGCTATGCTGACTACGAGTCTGAGGTTTGCCTCGCAAAGCTTCTGTTTTGCGTATTCGTCGCCCTGCTCCATTCTTTTGGCAAGATCAATTTCCTCCTGCGCGGTAAGGAGCGGCACCTTTCCGATTTCCTTCAGATACATTCTGACAGGGTCATCGACGGATATGTTTTTTGAAATTGTTGCCTCAAGATCTATTTCCTTCGCTTCCGGGTTCTCGGCTATAACAGCATCCACATCAGGATCGTCGACATCCTCATCATCAAGATCCACAAGGTCGATATCATCGGGCTCGTTGTCAAGCTCGATGCCCTTATTCATCAGGATTTCGTATATCTCATCCATCTGATCCTTGTCAAGATCCACCATTTCGCCGAGGCTGTTCTGAATGTCTGTATATGAAAGTGATTTCTTTTTGTTTGATGAAGCCTTTGCTATCAGATCCTTGACTATCTGCATTTTTGCAGCATCATCGAGAACGATGTTTTCCTCAGGCTCTGCTGCCGCACCGGCTTTCGCGTGCGCCTTGGCGTTTGCTTTTGTATGCGTTTTCGTGCCCGGCTTCACAGCGGATCTGGTATGCGGCTTTGTGTTTGATTTTGCACCGGCCTTCGCGCCTGATCCGGCATTTGATTTTGCACCGGTTCCGGCGTTTATCTTTGAACCTGACTTTGTACCGGATTCAGCGCCGGATTTCATGTCCGGTTTTGAACCGGCCGCCGTGCCCGAATGTGCTGCCAGCCTGGTACCTGATTTGGAAACAGGCACAGTCCTTGCTGTTTTACCTGTTTTTTCAGGATTCACACTTCCTGCGGTTTTCTTTTTTGAGTCTATTGTATCAGCCATTCCTTGCCCCTCATTTCTTGGTTTTTTTCTGTATTTCTATAAGCTGTAATGTCAGCCTGTTGATTTCTTCCTGGTTGTTTTCATCCTCTGCTATGTTAAGCCTGATGATTAGTTCATCTTCCTGTTTTTTAAGTTCCTGTTTTCTTATCTTTGCAATGCATTCGTTATAAACTGTTCTTTCTGTACCCGGTGATATTATTTCTGCTTCTATTTCTTCAAGACAATTCATGCCTTCTTCGTCAAGAATGTCCTTGAGTGCGTTTATGTCAGGAATTTTATCATCGCTGTACAGCTGAACAATATTTTCATACATATTCATACCCTGCTCGCTTCTGAAAACGATATCCTTTACATCCTCAGGCAGAACAATGTAAGCAGAGTCTGTAATCATAAGCTTCAGCAGATTTTTTTCAACCGGCGGTATTTTCTCAGCCGGTTCGTCGGATACCTCATCACGGTTCTGACGAACAGCACTGCCGGCGGGCCTGTCCTCATGACCTCCTCCTGAATACTCAAACCTTATCGCACCCTCCGAAACTCCTGTTTCAGCAGACAGTTTTTTTATGTAAATATCTGCTTCCACGGGTGTCATGCCTTTAAGAATATCCACTGCCTCTTTAATAAAATCCACTCTTTGCGTTTCGTCATTAATATCATATTTTGCCTTCACAAACCCGAGCTTGAAATCTCCGTACGGCAGTGCGTTTTCCATAAGCTCAGTAAAAGCTCTGCGCCCGTTCTTCTTAACAAATTCATCGGGATCCTTGCCGTCGGTCACTTTAAGAACTCTTGCCCTGCATCCTTCTCTGTAGAGAATGTCCAGCCCTCTCATCGCTGCATTCTGTCCGGCCCGGTCTGCATCATACGAAAGTATGACATTTTTTGTGTACCTGCGTATGAGCCTTGCCTGGTTCTCGGTAAGTGCTGTTCCCAGCGATGCCGATACATTCCTCACACCGCTCTGATAGAGTGATACAACATCCATATATCCCTCGACGAGAACTATGGAATCTGCTTTTCGTGCTTCTGTGCCCGAAAGGTTCAGACCGTAAAGATTGTGCTTCTTGCTGAATACGGGAGATTCCTGCGAATTGAGATACTTCGGCTCGCCTTCTCCGATTATCCGGCCTCCGAAGCCTATGACCTTCCCGCTTGTATTCTGTATCGGAAAAATCACTCTGCCTCTGAATTTATCGTAAAATCTGCCGGTTCGCTCTGATTTTGATATGAGACCGAGCTTGAGCATCTTTTTTTCGGAAAACCCCTTATTCCTGAGATACAGGTACAGACTGTCCCAGCTGTCATCGGCATATCCTATACCGAATTTATTCAGTATCTCTGCAGATATACCCCTGTTATGCATATATGTATATCCCGGATTGCTGCTTCGGCGCAGTTCCTTGTAAAAAAATCTGGCAGCCTGGCGGTTAATCTCATAGAGCTCCTCCTTATCTTTACTCCTGCTGCCGCTGAAAGCGCCTTCAAGACTGATGCCGTATTCCTTCGCAAGCATTTCCACGGCTCCTTTGAAATCGTGACCGTAATAGCGCTGTACAAATTCAATGACATCGCCGAATGCTCCGCAGCCATAGCATGTGAATCTCTGCTTTGTTTCAGATACAATAAAAGAAGGTGTTTTTTCATTGTGAAACGGACAAAGCCCTTTGTAATTATTTCCCGTCTTCTTCAGCTTAACGACTCCGCCGATAACATCTGCAATGTTACACCTGCTCTTTATCTCATCTGCTATATTTACATTATTATTACTCACTTTTGCCCCTCTTGAAAACTGCGATGCATAATACCATTTACGACAAGAATCGGCATTTTCCTTTTTTTATTTTAAATTTTATTATAAATTCCCGTTTGTGTATTTTCAAGTTTTATCTGAAAATTTTTCTTCCCGCGGCCGGAATTATATAATCTGTCCGGCTTTTATCCGTTCTGCCCGGTTTTTACTGCTGTGCCAGGTTCTGTCTGCTCACCCGGCTCTGTCTGTCCCGGAGGCTATATCCCGCGCTCTGCACCAAAAAGTTCATCGTACAGATTCATCGCATATCTGTCGGTCATGCCGGCGATGTGATCCTTTACAAGCTCTTCGTCCGGGAACTGACCGCGCATCGACTTGATATCATCCGGCAGTCTGTCCGGGTTTTCCTTAAAATATCCGTACAGCGAAACGATAATGTTTTTTACCTGATTTACGTCTTCGATACGCTTCACCCTGTCGTTGTTGTAAACGTTTCTGAACATGTATGTCCGCAGCTCGTCCATTGCCTGATAACGCTCCTCGCTGAGCTGGGCAGTCGGCCTGCCGAATGTATTCTCAATCATATCGTTTACTAGGGTGTCGATACGTTTTTTGTGCGTATCCCCGAGAATTCTGATGCACTCCGCCGGAAGATCCTGCACAGTTATGATGCCGCTTCTTATAGCATCGTCTATGTCGTGATTGATATATGCGATACGGTCGCTGGTCTTTACTATCTGTCCTTCGATGGTTGCCGGTATTGTGCTGCCGGTATGATTGAGAATCCCGTCTCTGACCTCAAATGTAAGGTTCATGCCTCTTCTGCGGCTGCCGGTTTCCAGAACGTCAACGACTCTGAGGCTCTGAACATTGTGTCTGAAGCCCTGCGGATATATTTCGTTGAGCACGGCTTCGCCGCTGTGTCCGAATGGTGTATGTCCCAGATCATGCCCCATGGCTATCGCTTCTGTCAGATCTTCATTCAGACCTGCGCCCCGTGCGATAGTCCTTGCAATCTGCGACACCTCTATTGTATGTGTGAGTCTGGTCCGGTAGTGATCTCCTTCAGGCGCCAGAAAAACCTGCGTTTTATGCATGAGTCTTCTGAATGCCTTGGAATGCACTATTCTGTCTCTGTCGCGCTGGTAGTCCGTTCTTATCCTGCATTTTTCTTCAGGTACAAGTCTGCCCCTGCTCTGCGCCGCTTTGGCTGCATAATGCGACAGATATTTGAATTCTCTTTGTTCAACAACTTCTCTGGTTATCATCTTGAACCAAACTCCTATTTATATGTTCTGATTTTTCCTGTATCAGTAAATGTCTGCTGATGTTAAATTCCGGTATGACCGAAACCTCCTTCGCCGCGCTCTGTATCTGAAAGCACCTCAACATGCCGGACTGCAGCTTTTTCATAAGCGGATACCACCATCTGCGCGATTCTGTCGCCGCTGTGAACTGTGAAAACCTCGTCTCCCCAGTTTATGAGTGAAACCTTTATCTCACCGCGGTAGTCACTGTCTATTGTTCCGATTCCGTTTGTCAGTCCTATTCCGTGTTTTACGGCAAGCCCGCTGCGTGCGCGTATCTGCACTTCATATCCTGCGGGGATTTCAAGGAAAAGCCCTGTCGGTATGAGTGCACGTCTGCCCGGCATTATATCCACAGGTTCATCAAGATATGCTCTGATATCCATTCCTGCCGAGCCCTCGGTCTCATAGCTCGGCAGCTCTCCTGACAATGTTTTTATACCGAGAGTCATCGTGCTGCAGGTGTTTGCCTTTTTTTCATTAATCATTGCTTTATCAGCCTTTCCAGATCAAAATCCTTACCGGTAACCGAGGCTGCACAGTATGAAGAATAGTCGCCTATCATATCTGCTGCCTGTTTTATATCCTCTAAAGTGACCTTGTCAAACTCTCTGAGGACCTCTTCCGGTGAGAATATCTTACCGAGAAGCAGCTTGTTTTTACCTATTGAAAACATTCTGCTGTTTATATTTTCAAGACCGAATATATATGAACTTTTTACCTGTTCCTTTGCCATTGCCAGCTCTTCTGCCGTAACCCCGTCTTTTCTCAGAATCTCAAGTTCATGCTTTACTGCATCCAGCGCCGCCTCGGCTTTATCATGCGCCACGCCCGCATAGATGCTGAAAAATCCTGTATAGCTTGAGAATGAATTCATTGAGCATACCGAATATGCCAGTCCCTTTTCTTCTCTTATATTCTGGAAAAGTCTGGAGCTCATGCTGCCTCCGAAAATGCTGTTCATCAGAACAAATGCATAGTATTTTTCGTCAGCCATTGAGATTCCCGGCGTCGCCAGGCATATGTGTGTCTGTTCGATATCGCGCACCTTTACATCAAAGCTCTGTCTGTACGGTTTTAATGTAAAATCCTGCACGTTCTTATGCTCACTCAGTGAAGTAAGTCTGTTCTCAAAAAGCTCTGTGATTCTTTCTTCGTCAAAATTCCCTGCCACTGCGACTACGATGCTGTCCCGTGCATATTTTTCGCTGTAGTAAGCAGTGAGTTTTTCACGGTCTATCCCCGCAAGGCTTTCCGGTGTGCCGAGTATGCTTCTGCCCAGCGGATTGCCGCTGGAAACAAGCTCTGATATCGTATCCAGCACATCATCGTCAGGGCTGTCCTTGACCATTTTTATCTCTTCCAGTATCACCTGGCGTTCCTTATCCATTTCTTCTGTATCAAAACGCGAGCCTGTTATCATATCAAGCAATATTTCGGCTCCTGTGTATATATTTGATGAAAGAGTTTTTATATAATAGCATGTGGCTTCTTTGCCCGTAAAAGCGTTGAACATGCCGCCGATTTTATCGACATCTGAGGCAATTTCCTTCGCAGTTCGTTTATCGGTACCCTTGAACATCATATGCTCTATATAATGTGAAACACCGGAAACACTGTCGTTCTCATCCGATGCACCGACCTTTACCCAGATGCCCAGTGCTGCTGACTGAACATAATCGGTTTTTTCCATTACTAATGTTGTACCGCAATTCAATTTTACTGTTTTTACCATTTCAAACGCTGCCTTTCTTCAGAATACAGAATGTATTGTATCACAAAAACAAATGTTTTTATATAGTGATGTTCAACAAAAAACACATCATTAACATATCAGAAAGATATGGAAATAATGTGAAGAAAATGCAAATCACGGAGTATTAATGAGTGCACAGAAAGCTGTGTCAGTATTCCTGATTTAGTGTCTGTTTATTAAGCTGCCATAGCGGCTGATCGCCGATTTTGAAATTCCGCTGAAAAAGCTGTGCCTGTTCGTTATGTACAGCTGACACACATGTGTTTGAAATTTATAACTCAGCATAGTAAAGACAAATATCCTCCGGCTCTCCGTTTTTCAGACGGAAGCCTTTAGGTATGGTTCCGAGCTGAACGAAGCCGAGGCGTTCATACAGATGTACTGCAGGCAGGGTTATTGACAATATTGTCAGGTGCCTGGTTTGATATGACTTTGTCTATATCTGACCAGATCATGTCATATCCGCGTCTGAAGGATGCACCTGTTATTCCTCCGATATGGCAGCTGAGAAACAGTTTTCTGCCCGCTTCTTCTGAAATATCAAGAAGCGTATTGTCTGCAGTTACCGGCTCTCCGTCTATTGTATCAAGACCGGCGCCCGCAATAATACCGTTTTCAAGTGCTTTGACAAGATCTCTGCTGTTGACCAGCTCGCCCCTGGATGTATTAATGAGGTATGCGCTGTTTTTCATTTTTGAGAAAAATTCTCTGCCTGCCATATATCTGGTGGCATCATTTGCCGGCAGATGCAGACTGATTATATCCGAATATGCCAGCATATCATCAAGCTCCATATAGCGTACGCCGTATTTTGCTTCTTCCGTTTCTTCAAGGCGATGCGGTTTGTAATAAACGACCTCTGCACCGAAGGCACTGAGCAGCTTTGCGGTGGCCTTTGCTATATCCCCGAACCCGACAAGCCCTACAGTGCATTCACCAAGCTCTTTTAAACTGCCCGACATCATGAAATTTTCCTTGGTTTCTATCTGATTTCCATCTCTGACACTGTGGTCGCCGCATGCGGCATCTCTGAGAAGTCCCAGCATCAGCAGCAGGGTCTGCTCTGCAACGGCGGCTGCATTCATTCCCTTGCAGTTGCACACATATACTCCTTTTTTATCAGCCGCTTCAATATCGATTCCCTGGTAGCCTACTCCCTCGGAATGTATCAGCCTGAGGTTCGGCATATGCTCAATCACATTCCCGGATACATCTCCTATTGCATCAGCTATAATACAGAAAGCATCTTTTGCTGCGGCAAGCAGCTGTTCATCGGTCGAACCGACAGGTACATATTGTATGTTGTACTGATCAAGTCTGTTTTTATCCGCAGTATACTGCGCAAGTCTTCCTTCTCTGCCTATAACAAGAATAGTTTTCATAGTTTTATATTGCTCCTTTTCCGGGCCGGTTCAGTTTTCCGGACGACACCGGATTTTCTCTGCCAGTTCAGCAATAAACTCCGAATTTGTCGGACGTTTTCTTCCGGCAAGGCCATCGTTTATAAGATTTCGTCCCTCGTAATCTGCATCTTTAAAAGCAGCTGTTTTGAAACAGGATATCCCTGCATCGTATTTCAGGAACTCAGGCTCTTCAAAAGCATATTCAGCTGTATAAGACGTGTTTCTTTTCCATGCGGTCTCTATGGCATGCCTGATATTTCTTTCAACTCTGCTTGCTGTAGTATTGTTCTTCTTTGCCACGGCCGGATACAGTTCCTTTGTTACTGCGCCAAGCAATTCTGCATCCTCTGCGGCCAGCATTACCGCATCCTTCAGATATCGGTAGCCCTTCAGCTGCGCAGGTATCCCTTTTCTTCTGATCAGGTCTGCCGCGGCAGCATCCGGCGTCAGCCCTTTTGATACTGCGGTGCCGGTTTCATCGAACGCAGTCATGCTGATCAATCGGGACAGCAGTATATCTGATTCCCGATCTGAGGCTGATGATTCTGTTTTTCTGGTAACGGATATTTCATTTATTTCCCCTGTGAATATATCTCTCATTTCCCTGAACTCCTTCCGGCATCGGTCTATTTCAGTCCGAATTCCACGAGCTTGTTGAATAATTGTCTTCTTGATATCGAAAGTATCTCTGCGACCTTATTCATATCATCCGGATATCTTGAAATCAGTTCCTCTATATAGCTTTTTTCAGCCCTGCTTCTGTACTGCTTGAGCGATTCCGTATAATCAGTTTCAAAAATATTTTTCTTTGTCCTGACGGGTTTCCCTGCAAGTATATCTGAAGGGAGATACTCCTCGAGCACTTCTCCGTGCTCGGAAAGCACCATGCACCTTTCGACTATATTCTTGAGCTCCCTTACATTTCCCGGATAATCGTAATTTATGAGCAGATTCCGTACCTTATCGCTTATCTCAAGCTTGCTTTTATTCATTTCTTTTGCATATTTATCAAAGAAATAATCAATGAACAGCGGTATATCCTCCGGTCGTTCTCTGAGCGGCGGTATCTCCAGAACAATAGTACTGATTCTGTAAAAAAGGTCGCCTCTGAACAGTTCGTTATCCATATCTTCCTTAAGATTTCTGTTCGTTGCTGTAATGAGTCTGAAATCAACCGTTATCGGTGTGTTGCTGCCCATTCTGTAAATCATTTTGTTTTCGATTGCCTTCAGCAGCTTGGCCTGAAGGTTCATCGAAACACCGCCGATTTCATCCAGAAACAGCGTGCCGCCGTGAGCAGCCTCAAACAGACCGATTCTGCGCTGATTGGCACCTGTAAATGCGCCCTTTTCATGTCCGAAAAGCTCTGATTCCAGAATCGAGTCCGAGAGCGCCTGACAGTTAAGATCCAGCAGGTTTGCATTTTTTCGGTTGCTCTTTTCATGTATAAAAGTCGCCAGAACTTCTTTTCCGGCACCGGATTCACCCAGTATAAGTATATTAGCCTCGCTTGCCGCAGCTCTTTCTGCCATAGTCAGCATCTGTTTGTACTGAGCATTACGGCTTTCAAGCATATACCCCCCTCTTACCTGTTTTTCCAGCACCTCATTTTTTATTGCTGCGGCACGCATATCCCTTATCTTGCGTACCTCAATCAGAAGTTCTTCCGGATCGGTTCCCTTGGTGACATATGAATATGCACCGTTTTTCATAGTTTCCACAGCTTTTTCTATCGTGCCGAATGCTGTAAGAATAAGTACTTCACAGTCATATTCCCTTTCTTTGATGCTCTTTAAAAGCTCAAATCCGTCCATAACAGGCATGTTCAGGTCGGATATTACAACGTCAAAGCTGCGTTTTTCGAGAATATCAAGAGCCTCTTTTCCGTTAAAACATGTCTCCACGGCATAGCCGCTGCCCTCCAGTATCATTTTCAGAACTTCGCAATAGTCTTTTTCATCGTCCACCACAAGTATTCTCATATTTTCTCTGACCATTTTAATTTACCTCCGTTCCTTCACCTGCATTCAGCGGCAGTGTCAGCCTGAACATGGTTCCTTCTCCGACCTTGCTCTCGACGTCAATTTTTCCGTTAAGCTTGTTTGTCTCGTTGTATACAATATATAATCCCAGTCCGTTTCCTTTATTGTTTCCTTTAGTCGTAAAGAACGGATTGAAAATTTCCTCCAGTATGTCCTCTTCTATTCCTGTGCCTGTATCCTGCACTGCTATTTCAAAATTTACATCATATTTTACCACTTTTATTGTAAGATTGCCATCTTCACTCATTGCATCTGTTGCATTCTGAATAAGATTTATCAGAATCATATCCAGCGATTCGACCTGGATGAAGGTTTTTACCTGTTCACTGCAGATTATATCCAGATTGATGTTTTTCTTCTTAAGTATATTGCGATTGAGGGATGTGAGCGATCTGATATGCTCTTCAATATCCACCGTCTCACCGTCTGAAGATGATACTCTGGAAAAATTCAGAAGGTTGTTGATTATTGCCCCTGAGTTTTCCACGGCTTTTTCTATATGTTCCACAGCCTTTTCTTTTAACTCGCCGTTATCATCCATATTTTTAAGCACATAGCAATAGTTTCTTATTATTCCCAGCGGATTCCGTATCTCGTGTGCTACTCCTGCAGCCAGCTGGCCGACAGCTATCATTTTATTATCCTGCAGAAGCTGCCTCTCCGCCATCGTTTCACTGGTAATGTCCTCCGCCATAAAAAGCATCTTGTCTACCTGACCGCCGGCGTTTTCAATAGGAAACACATCTATTTCAAGTATTTTACGCCGTCGTGAAATTTCAAATTTGTCATGTCTTTGATTCTTAACAGCTGCATCTATGGCATCCATCAGTTTAGCACAGTTTTCATCGTCCAGTTCAAGCACTTCCCATATTTTCCTGCCGATAATTTCCTGATGCATTGCATTGAAAAGCGCTCTGTTTATTTCCTGTATCCTGCCGTTAAGATCAAGCTCAGCAAGGTAATAATTGACTCCGTTGAATGTTGTTTTCAGCTCCCTTTTGCTTTCGGTAAGCTTCTGCATCCTGAGGTTAAGCTCCTCATAGAGATTTTTATCAGCATGATAATAAACAAAGAACACTACGAGCACTGCAGCAAATATTATCAGCAGCATAAGATAAAGATCTTCATTGTTGTCCTTCATATAAATCGGACCGTTTCCGTCAAGCCAGCGCTGGCTTGCCCTGTAAGATATATCATGCCGGTCTGCGGCACTTATATATTCGTTCAGCACACCGTAAAGTGCAGTTTTATTTTCGTCAGTGACCAGACAGACATTTTCAGTATAAATCTCACGCTCCAGTGCATAATAGTCTTTTTTACCGCCAAGCGCATTTTTTACAGCACTGAGATCTCCCAGAATAAATGGCGATTCCTGCTTTCGGGCCGCGGCTACCGTTTCCTCGGCGCTTTCTTCATATGTGAATCTTATTGTTCTGCCGTCATATTTTATCTTTTCCTCACCTTTTTTAAGACGTCCGCTCATAGCAGTTCCTTCAGCTGCAGCAGAAGATTCGGAGCCGCTCCGCTGAAAAAGTGCGCCTTCAATCTGAAAAAGCGAGGCTGTATAGCTTATGTCTTTCTCTGCACGTACTTCTTCGGTAATAATTCTCATACTGCAGTCGGCGTTTTTTTCATCCTCAGTCAGCTTCACGTTGATATCGGCGTCTTTAAAAACACCGCTGATATATTCCTGCAGAAATCCGCTGCTCCCGTCGCCCATCAGGTATCTGAGGTTTTCATCCACGAATATGAGAATCTGATCATGCTCCTGTATATATTTTTTTTCACTGCTGTTAAGCTCCGTTTCAGATGAAGCTGAACTGCGTATGTTAATCCTGTCCTTGTTTATACCCCAGAGACAGATTGCCGCCAGACAGAGTACAATTACTATCAGAAAAGTATTCTGCATTAATTTATTTTTCATTACGTACTCCCTTTCTGGCAAACTTTTCACCGAATATCAAAAGCTCTCTTTCCTCTCTGCTGATAAGCTGCGTATGCCCTTTAAGCAGTGTGACCATCACAAACCCTGCCAGAATCCACAATAATGTGATAATAAATTCAGGACTGACCCCTGAGATACTCACATTGCTTTTTATGTAAAGCGCCAGGTATACGGTTGTTATGACAGTAATGGCTATGCCCGTTTTTATACCGCCTTTTACATTGTATGGCCTTGGAAGATTGGGTTCGTTTTTTTTGAGCAGCGTAAAAGAAACTGCAACAAATATATATGTTATAAGTGAACACAAAGAACTGGTATCCATAAACCAGACAAGCGCATTTCTTCCCAGAAGCGGTGATGCTGTACATATAGCACCTACAAGAAATATAGCCGCATACGGCGTTTTGTATTTCTTATGCAGTCTCCCGAATACAGCAGGCAGCATGCCGGCTCTGCCTATTGCAAAAATCAGTCTTGTCGCTCCTATGAAAAATCCGTTCCAGGATGTCAGTATTCCGAAAACACCCCCGGCGATAATTATCAGTGAGAAGAGTTCTCCGTTGCACATATAAGCAACCACATCTGCAACGGGAATTGTGCCTGATTCCCGGATTTCCAGAGGAGCTGCAAACGATACTCCGACAATCAGAATCAGATACCAGATAATGCTCATGATAATACATACGAGAACCGTTTTGCCTATGTACCGCGGCTCTATATTCATTTCCTCGGATGACTGCGTTATGACATCAAATCCGATCAGCATAGCGGGAACCATCAGAAATACATAAGAAAATCCCTCATATGAGCTGAACATTTCACCGATATTGTATTTACTGCCGAACACTATTCCGCCGAATAATATAAAGAGCACAACAATCAGCAGTGCCGCTGATGCCATCACCTGAAACAGTGCCGCCGGTTTGAGACCGAAAAAATTCAGCAATGTGATGATAACTGCTCCCAGCATGCCGACAAGTGACCATGACATATATACCTGATAGCCGGCCACTTCCCAGAGCGGTCCGACAGAAGGCAGCGGAAACATATAATTCAGTGCTGTCGCCAGAGCAATGCCTTCCCACGCAGCTACACCCATATATGCCATAGACATTATCCAGCCGACTATCCATGCAGTCTTTTGCCCCATTGCTCTGTATGCAAATACAAACTCGCCTCCGGCCAGCGGAAGCGCAGCTGTAAGCTCACTGTAAGCTAATCCTATCATCATAATAATGGCGCCTCCGATTATAAATGCGGTTACCGCGCCGAGCATTCCGGCTTCATTAACCCATGCAGCCCCCATCATTATCCAGCTCCAGCCGACCATAGTGCCGAAGCCCAGTGCTATCAGATCTGTTCTGCCCAGCATCTTGCTGAGCAGATTGCTGTTTTTCTCCATAAAAAGCCTTTCCCTGATTCAAGCTCTGAATCGCTGATTCTTTTTCTCATATGCATAATCAAACAGAATAATCTTAAATTTATGTTTCGGATAGAATATTCTGAATTCAGCAGTTAAACTAACGTATATTTCGTGTTTTTATCCATTACATATTTTAAAACATGAATCGCCGGCAGGCAACCCCACTTAGCTGCAGTTTTTCCCCCGTATGCAAAAAAAACAATAAAGCGACTGACATCAGCCACTCTATCGTTTCGAGAATTTATTAAAAGGGATGAAATTGGACCTCTTATTAACGTAAAAGGCACTGTACTGGCAACAGCCGCAATGCCTTTGCCATCTGTGGTGAACACGACACCACAGATTGCCGTGGCTGTTATTGCTGTTGAATCGATACAGTAACTGTTTTGCTGTAAATTCTGTTCTGTATCTTTACCGCAGGCCTTTATCATGGATTATACTGAAATGCATATGTACTGCAGCCTGCCCTATGCCCGAATGCATCGCAATCCGCAGTTTTGCAAATCGCTGACGCTTCTGATGCAAGCGGCAGTACAAACTATGGCTCAGCATAATCAAACCCCACGAACACAGCCTTGCGCATTAACAGGAATTCAGGAAATCTTAGTTTGCTGCCCGACTGTATTTGCCTATATATAAAACAAGTTTCGTGCCAATCTGCTGCCTGTTCAGGAAATTATTGAGATTTATTTTCAGCAATTCGTGCATAAATAACAATAAACATTGAAATTCCAATCTTTTTAAAATGCAGGCAGATTAAAATAATTTGTTTGATTTGATGTAATATTCTATATGCAGATTAATTATGCTGTTCTGAGCAGGCCGCGAAAGGTTGAGACAGGAAATAAATTTCCGAATTTTAACGCAAATTTCTTCCGAATTCTGTATTTTCGGCATACTTTTGTGGGCAGCCGGATGCCGCAAAAAAGCAATAAAGCGACTGATATCAGTCACTTTATCGTTTCGAGAATTAATTAAAAGGGATGAAATTTGACTTAAATTCAACATGTTTATTATGACTGGTTCTGCAGCTGCGTCGCCTTTGACATCTGTGCTGTATCTTTACAGCACAGATTGCCATGGCTGTTGCTGCTGTTTTACCTGATACAGTGATTGTTCTGTATCGTTATCGGAGGTTAATTTCATCGGCTTCGCTGAAAATGTCTTTTGTACTGCAGCCTGTCGTAACCTGAATGCATCGCAATCCATGTATTTTGAACCGCTGTTTACACGAACCGCTGACACTTGCAGAACAGACGGCAGTACAAACTGCAGCGAACCATAATCAAACCACTTAAACACAATCTTTGCATTTTAACAGGAATTAAGGAATTCTCATTTTGCTGCTTGACTGTATTTGCCTATATATAAAACAAGTTTCGTGCCAATTCGCGGTTCAAAAATACATTTTTCAGGGATTTTTTTGATTTATTTCGGCAGCATAATTTGTTTAGCGGCAAAAACGTTGAAATTTCAACGTTTAAACACACACGTACATTTTTACTTTGTTTTATATATACCATTATTTACTTACTTTCGCATATAGCTGCACTTCGCCCGAATTGAATAAAAGTGCTCTTATCGGAAATTATTTTCGATTTTTACAGTAAATTTCTTCC
>CAVECM010000042.1:0-16663 GCA_963614095.1 Bacteroidaceae bacterium | reverse complement strand
ATGCTTCAAGCGCTCTTTCCTGTGGTATAGCCATTACTAAAACCTCCTTTTAAATGATATATTTTTAAAGCATATGAATTGATATATACGTCTATTCAAAACTGCTCATATGTTCTGCGGTTATATATTCCGGCAAGTCCTCCGGATATTTCTTTTTAAGCGTTCTTGCCAGCCCGTAAAATCCGAAATCATCGTCTTCCTTTTCAGGCAGATGATACAAAACAGCCTTTTGTGGATTGAGCCTGCGTATGAATTCTCTGCTCTCATCAAGGCTCATCTGCATTACGTTGAAAAATGCATATTTTACAGGCTTGTCTATTACTGCGGAAAATCTGTCGTATACTTCTGAATCAAGCACACTGTCAGAAGCGATAAAGTAGCTGCAGTCTTTGTATCTGACGAGCATACTGCAGACCGGTACCGGCTCGACTATATCGCCCATATCCACGTGCTCCGAATCCAGAATAACCAGTTCAAAATCCTTATGTTTTATTACATCAAAACCGTTTTCCTTTACAATCTGAACATTATTTCTTTCATCTCCGGGAGCGAAATACAAAACATCCTTGTTCTTTTCAAGATATCTGCTTATTTCCTCCTCATCATAGTGATCGATATGGCTGTGTGTAAAAGCAATCAGGTCAGGATTCTCAAACACTCCGGTGCCGTTTCGCATCATATCCCTGAATTCCGGCGGCATAGGCGACATCCCGACACCTTTGATTCTGCTGTCACAGCAGTAAATACAGTCAATTAAAATTCTGCTTTCGTCTGATTCAAAACAAACAGCACTGTCGTTTGCATGAAATATCTTTACACCCATAAAACTCTTCCTTTCTACTGTATATCTGTTTCTGCACCGTTCTCATATATCAGCCTGCATTAAGTGCGAGCTCTCTGACCAGTTCTTCGACAGAGGCTGTTGTGTGCATTCCCATTTCCTCTATGTATTCTGTAACATCCACCGGAACTTCATCATCTTCATTAAGAAAGCTCGTAAGCACTCCGCCCAGGTAAAAATTGTAATGTCTGCCGCGTTCCTCTGCCAGTTGCTTCAATAATCCGGCATATGCCAGTGCCTGTCCGTTATGAAGACTTACACATATATTTTCAACGTCGTATTCGTCGGCCAGATCAAGGACATCTATTGCATCCATGGAATTTCCTCCGTAAACAACATCCGCTCCCAGTTCCTCAAGTACACGATTCATCACATAAAGGCCGAAATAATGCAGGTCTCCTGAAACAACACAGACTCTTTTTCCTTTAAGCTTCTTCACATACTCCTCATCTTTAATCTGATTGATTATATCCTGTGATAAATTTTCGGAAACTGACCACAACGCAGCAGGAAGCATAGGCTCCACATGTGATTTTCCCTCCTGAACTACAGACGGATGAAACAACTGCTCGAATTTAGTCGGATCCATTTTCTTAAGTACTACCATCATCTCAATCGGATTTGTTATATCTATACCTGCTTCTTCCATACCTGTCATGAAATTGCTGAACATAACCTCAGAAAATTCTTTGATTTTATCACGGGTTTCTTCTACAATCGTCCAGTCCATCATCTGTTCAAAATACGGTGCAGCCTCAACCGTTCTCTGACATGCTCCCGTCATATCCAGCATCTCCTCAACCGTAGGAATAGCTACCTTTTCTGAAATCGGAACCGACAGAAATGAACCTCCTGTTTTATATCTTCGTTCCACAAGATTCAGCATCAGCGCTTCCGGAATCTGGAATCCATAATTCGAGTGAAGATGATGATCCCAGTGGTCCACGGTATTCGGATATATAAATTCAATTCCCGGCTGGTCCTCTCTTCTGAATGTGTCACTCGCCGCCAGCCACATGGCCGCTTTATGGATAAGATTGCTGGTCAGGTTTCCGAAGCTGAATGCATAGCGGGCTTTGCATAAATCCGTTACTACGTAACGTTCCCACTTTGCCCATGCCAGATATGAAGCCAGATCCATGCAGTATGCCGGCAGCCCGTCATCCTGATTCGAATTAACAATTACTCTGTCGTCCCATTTAGCCGCTACTATGCCCAGTGCTTTAATATTTTCGCTCATATTCCATACTTCATCAGGGCAGCCCGGAGCTACCTGCTGAAACATACAGAACATACCCTGATACATACTCCCTGCTGTAAGCGAATTGATAGTTGTCTCAACGGCGTTCGGATATCCGAGATGGTCATCTGCAAACACCGCCTGTATCGTAGATGCCTGAGTTATTGCAGCCCAGTCAGAGAGCTCGTTTAAATCAAATCCAAGTCCTGTCGGCAGACCTTCACGCTTATCCTTCGGAGTTCCGACAATAGTTTTCGGCAGCTGATGCGCAAAGCTGATGCACAGACCTGTTTCTTCATTGAATTTTTCAGCTTCACGCAGACCGGCCGCTTCATCTTCCACTGTTGCCAGTCCCATATTTATCTGATATGTGAGCTTCCCCTGGGCTGCCTGCTGCAGTCTGTATTCGGCATCACTTTTAACTCCGTACTTCTTCATGAATGGAGTCTCCATGATTTCAATACCTTGTCCTATCTTGTAACCTTCTTCCCAGCAGGCTTTCCAGTCAGGAATATCTTTCGGTATAAGACTCGCAAGATATTCTCGATTCGTCTGATTTAAAACTTTACCCATCTTTCTCCTCGTGCCTTTTCTATGCTTTACTTATTGTATTTTGTACTGTTTCTAACAGAACCGCTCCGATTTGAGATATCAGCAGTTTCAAGAATACGTTTTTCTAAAATGCATTTTCCGGAACGGTTCCGGTTTTGTCGAAGTTTTCACTTGTCTTGTGATTACTAAATGAAGTTCTTTCCATTCGCAGAAACTCTGATTCTCGTCTCTACCAATCGACTATGATCCTCCCTTTTTTCTGTTTCCTGTTCAATTTCATCGAAATCGATTTTTTTATATATTAAACGACTTGCGTCTGTATACACGTCTATGCACTCTGCTTCAATCTGATCAAGCTCCAGGTCATGCTGCTTTATACGCTGCTTCACATATTCAAGTGAAACCTCATATGCTTTAAGGATTGCCTGTTTTCTGTCCTGAATCGAAAATCTTTCTTCATCGGTGTGAACAAGAAATCCATGTCCCTCCTCGCCGGGTCTTACTATTGCATATGCAGTTTCCTGAACGCCTGCTGATGCCGCACCCACAGCATTGGCAACCTCATAATTCGGCGGGATAATCAGATTGAAATCAAATCGCTTCTGCGTCTTCTTGTACCATGTGTCGGCCGGTGCTCCTATGGCACAGATCGGAAATCCCAGGCCTTTATAATTCTCCGCAATATTCTCGTAAATCGCACTCGTTACCGCATCTTCGGCTGCCTTTACAAATGTATGTGCGTCCATCGGTACAGACTCAGCATGGGATTCTATTGATTTTCGTGCAAGCTTAGGATTCCATTCAATAAATTCCCCTGTATAATGCATCAGATCTGTCGGCGTCAGGTTTCCTTCCCCTCCGCGGCATGCCGGAAGCACTCGCTGAGGTCCTACCTTTATGGTTCCTCCCTCTGTACTTATGCAGCTGTCGCCGCCAAGCCCGAAAGTCTGCAGCTTTGCCGATCTGACTCTGATTCGCCATCCGCCGATTTCTGCACCTTCCGAAGAAAGCTCCACTCGCCTTTTCCGGACTATCCCGGTATCCGTTGTGGTGCCTCCCATATCCGACACAACTGCATTCTCAATTCCTGTCAGATTGATGGTTCCTATCATGCTCGCCGCCGGACCGGAAAGTGCTGTCTCAATCGGTTTTTCACGTATCAAGGCCTCTGCCGCAATACTCCCGTCCCCTTTTACTACAAATATCGGAGCCTCTATTTTCATTTCCGCTAATACATTTTTTATTGCTTCCAGAAATCGGTTTATAATCGGAAGAAGACCGGCATTTATCGCCGCAGTATTTGTTCTCTCAAGAAATCCCAGCTCATTTACAAATTCATGTCCGCACATCACCGGCAAATCACAGTTTTCCTGTACAATCCGCTTCACTTCTTTTTCCTGCATCGGATTGCGTATACTGGCTGCCTGCGAAACGGCTATTGCTTCCACATGCGGAATCAGCTGCTTAAGTGCCTCCTCCGTGAATCTGCGATTCACGTTTACCAGCGCCCGTCCTTTGATATTCACTTTTCCGGGAACCTTTACAATATACTGCGCCGCAATTTTCCCTCTTGGCTCATCACCGATTATTATCAGCCCCACCTTGTGGAGTTTTTTCTCTACAATAGCATTGGTGGCAAGCGTGGTGGAAAGCACAACCTTCTCGATACATTCCGCATCAGCTTCACAAAGCAATAACCTGCCGATACTTTCTGAAATTCCTTCCTCCAGTCTGTCGTGTGTCGTAAATGCTTTCGCCTTGCGCACTATACCGTTTACCCCGGACTTTTCTGTGTCCAGCAGCACAGCGTCTGTATATGTTCCGCCTGTATCTATTCCGATTACATAAGCCATTTTGCTCCCCCCGGATTATTTCTTAGGCATATGAATTGCGCAATTGTCTATATCCCTTGCAGCCTCTGCCACTGCCTCAGAAATAGTAGGGTGAGCATGAATTGTTTCAATCACATCATCTACTGAAGCGTTCATTTTCATGTATGCTCCCATTTCCGCAACCAGTTCTGTAGCGCTCTTCCCAATCAGATGCGCACCGAGGATTTTTCTTGTTTTCTTATCGGCAACAATCTTGAATACACCGTCCGGATCTCCTGTTGCTACGGCTTTTCCGCATGCAGCAAGCGGAAATCTGCCGCATACAACATCGTAACCTGCTTCTTCGGCTTCCTTTTCAGACATTCCTACACTGCCGACTTCCGGGATTGTATAGAGGCAGCTTGGTATTATTGAAAAATCCATGTTCTTATCTGCACCCATCGCATTCTCTGCTGCCACAATACCCATTTCGGATGCTACATGTGCCAGAAGTCTCTTTCCTGTTACATCCCCGATAGCGTATACATCCTTCACACTTGTCTCCAGTTTATCGTTTACTGTGATGTATCCTCTCTCTGTCTCAAGCTCAAGCTCTTCAAGTCCCTCTGCATTAGGACCTCGTCCGATTGAAATAAGCACCTTGTCTCCGATGACAACTTCTTCATTTCCTTCTTTATCGGCAATTGTTACTTCCAGGCTTCCGTCTGCACCTTCTGCAATTCTTTTTACACCTTTGCCAAGCTTCAGGTCGATACCAATCTGAGTAAGCATGCCCTCCATATAGTCGGATATATCACTGTCCAGAACACCAACAGGTTTGTTCAGCATTTCCACCATTGTGATTCTGCAGCCGTATGCATTGAATACCGTTGCCAGTTCACAGCCGATGACTCCGGCCCCGACAACTACCATTCTTTCAGGAACTTCTGTTTCCGAAAGAAGCCCCTCACTGGTCATTACACCGTCCAGATCTGCACCCGGAATAGGCGGCATTTTAGGAGAAGATCCTGTTGCAATAATCAGCTTGCCATATTCTATCAGTTCCCCGGTGCCGTCTTCTCCTGCGATTTCAATCCTGTTCCCCGCTTTTACGATGCCCGTTCCCCGGTAGACTGTAACTTCATTGGATGCAAGCAGGCCTGCTACACCTTTTACCAGCTGTTTAACAGCCTTGTCCTTGGCCTTGACTGCCTTGGCATAGTCAAGCTCAAGTTCCCCGTTGATTCTGATGCCTCTTTTTCTTCCGGCTTCAATATAGTGAAGTATCTCAACGTTTTTCATCAGGGCTTTCGTCGGTATGCACCCCACATTCAGACATGTACCGCCGATTTGATTTTTTTCGATAATCGCGGTTCTGGCACCAAGCTGTGCAGCTCTTATTGCGCTTACATATCCGCCCGGACCTGCGCCCAGTACTACTACGTCGTAAAACATGATTTCTCCTTTCTTAATTTTTTATCCGTATCTTTGTGCAGTTTTCATTATCGTTTTGCTATGTCTTTTAATAACTCGTTTTCTATAATATATCATCAACATTTGAGCTTGTCAATAGATTGGAAAATATTTTTATCGATATTTTGATAACACTTAAAAAAAGTTGTTGTTTCTCTCTTTTTCGCAGGATTGACAAACAGTAAATATAATAGTAATATATATAAAAACAGTAGTTAAATATAAAATGATTTGGACTCAGCAAATACTGGAATCCGGTGTGAATCCGGAACTGTATCTCAGCAACCGTAATATTGACGAAAGGATTTGTGTTAAATCACAGCCACTGGGGAACATTCCCGGGGAAGGCATCCGATTAGGCGTATGTATACAGATATTCGCTGCTATGCATCAGAAATTCAAGTCGGGAAACTTGTCTAGTCCTGTACATCAGTCTTCTGAGGTGAGACTGTGTTCTCCAAAGCTGTTTCTGTAAATGGTTATTATTTTACATAACATCTG
This sequence comes from Bacteroidaceae bacterium, assembly GCA_963614095.1. Classification (GTDB taxonomy): domain Bacteria; phylum Bacillota; class Clostridia; order Peptostreptococcales; family Anaerovoracaceae; genus Lentihominibacter. The sequence goes on along the minus strand of CAVECM010000042.1, from coordinate 10,245 downwards.
CAGCAACGGTTCTTTGTTGTAATCACAGCGCCTCACTTCAGGCGCTTTTTATATAAAGCACTGTATAAGCCGAATTTATAAGGAAATATCTCTCTTCAGTTATTTCTTGTGATTAAAAATGATGATACTGCATATATTAAATATAGAGAGGATGTGCTCATCAAATGAAAAAACCAACTCTGACAAATAATACGCTCCGCGTCAAAGAGTCAAATACGAATCTTATTCTGGACACACTCAAAAGTGCCGAAATAGCAACTCGTACTGAAATCGCACGTGATACAGGACTTAGCATAGCTACGTGCGGAAACATCCTGAAAGATCTGGTTGCGTCCGGAGAAATTCTGGAAGGAGATCTCGAAGGCGGCAGCGGGGGCAGACCTGCCCGACAGTATATTTATAACAAAAATTTTTCACTGGTAATCGCAATGACTATTCAGGCAGACAGCAATTTCAAAACACTTCGTTATGCTGTCACAAATCTTTACGGAGAAATTCTGGAAGAACGTGTAAAAGCATACGACTCTATAAACCAGGACACAATTATCTCTCTGGTTGCTTCACTGATTGAGGCCAATGCAAATATCCATGCAATCGGCATTGGAATTCCCGGATATACCACAACAGATGGTACTATCGTCGTTAACGACATCGACGAACTGAACGGAACAAATCTCATCAGACTGCTTGAAAGCAAATTCAGCTTAAAAGCCGCAATTGACCGAAGTCCTGCTATCAGTGCTTATGGTTACTATAAGATGCACCCCGAATATACAAATCATTCACTTGCAACTATAATAACAGCAATCGAGCATCCTACCGGTGCCGGTTTCGTCATAAATGACAGGATTTATAAGGGCAGTTCCAATATGGAAGGGGAGGTCAGCTATATATACCGCGGTTTTTCCGATGAACTCCAGCCAGCTGACAGTGAAGAATCTCAACTGATACAGGAAGTATTGTTTTCCGTTGCCGCTATAATATCCATGATTAATCCTTCGATAATTGTACTCATGGGCAAGCGCTTCACAAAAGAAAATTATACGAAAATATGCGATACCTGCCGAAAAATGTTTCCGTCTGATTTTCTTCCGCAATTCGAACTGCTGGAAGATTACAGCGATGCATATCTGCAGGGAACAATTCAGATTGCAATCGACAGTCTGAGTCCGAAAGTAAAACTCATTTCCAGATAATCCATAACTCTGCTGTCAAAAAAAGATCTGCACTACTCTCAATGCAGATCTTCTTTTTTAATTATCCCTTTATATTATCGCTGCTTTTTTCATTGCTGCCTTTACTCCCGTATTCAGCAAAAGCCGGTGCGCCTACGGCAATCAGCCGCATCTTTGTCTCGACATAAACCTTTTCCTCACTGCGATATCGGTCACAATACAAATCTTCAACTTCCTCTATAATATCCGGTGTACAGCATCCGCATTTTACAGTCTGTTCTTCCAGCCACTGCCTTCCTTCTTCAATGCAGATTTTTCTGGCATCGTCGAGGCTGTCAAATTCCATGCGCTTACACGGCAGATATCCGATATATTTTCCCGTAACGGTGTCACGCCTGATTGTTATTTCAGCAGATTCTTCTATATTCCCTGCCGCTGCACCGACCGCATTGGCAACCTCCGCATGCTCCGGTACACGTATATCCAGACCCGTGCACTCTGCCACGCGGGGCATCCACGCCCTTGCCGGCGCACCTATACCGATTATAATATCGCCGTCCGCATACTGTCCGCTTTCCATCAAAGCATTGTAGACGCCGCTGATAAAGGACTTTTCCAGCCGTTCGCACATTTCTTTCTCGGTCAGACAAAAGCGAGCTGCCTGCTGTGAAATCCATTCTGCCGATGCACTCGAATCCCATTTGGTATAGATGCCCTTTACATGAGCAAGATCTGTAGGTGTGAATCCCGAATCCGTCCCCTTAAATTCCTCCATATTTACGGCCGCAAGACAAAGCGGCGTAACTTTTTCCGGCCCTATCTTCACATTTCCCGCTTCATCAAGGGTAATCAGACTGTCCCCGCCAAGCCCTGTCGTATACATATCAATAGCGCGGACTCGGGTCCTCCATCCGGCAATACATGCCCCGTCTGCCGAAACTTTCACCTTGCCGTTATCCAGACAAGCAATATCCGTGGTCGTGCCTCCCATATCCATGAATACCGCATTATCTGCCCCAGACAGAAACATAGCACCCGTTACTGATGCCGCCGGACCTGAAAGAAGTGTATCTATCGGTCGGGTTCTTGCCATCTCCGCTGAAATAAATGTTCCGTCTCCCTTAACAATCATGACCGGTGCAGAAATTCCTCTTTCTTTCAGCATTTCCTTTGTGTCCCATATAAGCCGCTTCAGAATAGGCACAAGCTGTCCGTTAAGAACTGCCGTTACTGTTCTTTCGTAAAAGCCCAGTGCTCCCGACAGTTCATGTGCACATACAACCGGCAGATCAGTTTTCCGCAGTATATGCTCACGTATCCTGATTTCATGATCAGGATTGCGCACGCTGGCATATCCGGAAATCACAATCGATTCCACATCCGAAGGGAGTTCTTCAAGCACTTTGTCAATCTCATTCATGTCTACATCGCTCAGCACCTTTCCCTGAATGTCAAGTGCGCCTTTAACCATCCGCACATCAGCTGCCGGCAGTTTCCCATGAGGCATTTTCCCCATCAGAATAAGAAATGTCCTGCAGCCCTTGCCCTCCACCACTGCATTTGTCGCCATCGTAGTGGAAAGGCACACAAGGCCGACCTCAGCAAGCTTCTCCTCAGGCAAGGCATCAAGACAATTCCCGATACATATGCAGAAGTCTTCCTTTGTCGTCAATGCTTTTGTTTTTGCAATTATCTTTCTGTTTTCTTTGTCAAATAAGACACCGTCAGTGTATGTTCCGCCGGTGTCCATCCCCAGTATAAGGCTCATTTTACTGTCCATTTATTCCGGGTGTCTAAACCCGGAATTTTTCTCCCTTAAGCATTTTTATTGTCTCGGCTAAATCATTTGAAGCGAATACGCCTTCCTTGAGAATCAAATCTGTTACATCACACGCCTCAGACTCACCCGGAAGTATCGCATTGAGCTTTCCGCCCATAAATATACAATACTGCTTTCCTCGCTGCCTTGCAAGCTCTGCAATCTGCTTTGCATAATCAATACTCTGACCTATATGAACGCTTATTCCGATATTGGTTATTCCTTCTTCATCAGCTAAATCAAGGGCAACCGAAGGGTCTATGTCCACGCCTCCGTTTACAGTTTCAGCCCCGAACGATGAAAGCACTCCATCCACAAGCAGAAGCCCGTATGCGTGTCCGTCCCCGGATACAACGACAATACGCTCGCCGTCAAGAATTCCCTCCGGAGTCCCGTTCTTTTTCATATTCTCGATTACTTCTTCCTGCATTTTCAGCGTATCTCTCCCCAGTACCGTCGGATATTTAGGTACATAAGCCGGATCCTCCGAGTAGTAAGGATGAAATGTTCCTTCAAACTTGCTTGGATTGAGTTTCTTCAAAGTCATAAGAATCTCCAGAGGATCTTTGATATCAACGCCCGCTGCTTCCAATGTCTGTAAAGTGTTTTCAAAGAATTTTTTGCCCTCGATAATCAGATAATCACGTATTTCTTCAATAGGTCTCCAGTCCATCAGATCATCCCAGTCCTCCGCTCTCTCAAAAGCACGCTGGCCTGCGGAAAAAATATTCAGAAGCTCCCGCAGAGTAGGCACGGTGATTTTTTCAGTAATAGAAACAGGATTTATCGTCAGCTGCAGTTTGTAGTGTCGGTCGGCAAGACCCTCCAGCAGCATTTCCTGTACAGACGGACCATAGTTTGCGTCTATATCATGATCCCACTGCATAACGGTAGATCCATTAATGTATGACAGCGCCGGCTGCTCTTCCGTCGAAAGCATTTCATGAATTGCAAGACCTACGGCCAGACGGTTTTTCCCTTCCGAAAGAAGTCCTCCCCAGGACACCTGATGACGTGCCCCGCACAGGTCACTTACAATATAATGTTCAAGAAGTGCATAGCCTACGTATGTAACGCAGTCCATGGCATATCCCGGGAATCCGTCATCTAAATATGTATCGCAGATAATGAAATCATCGCGCTTTGAGCGAACCATGCCTATCGACTTCAGCATATCAATAATATGCTGTTTGTCATCTGTAAATCCCGGCTGGCTCCATATAAACTGTGAAATAAGTCCTATTCTTGCGCTGCCTGTTCTGATTGAATTAATTGTAGTCTCCAGAGAATTCGGACACGAAAGCACCTGATCCTCAAACAGAATCTGCAGAGGAACACCGGCCTGATGTGCCAGCCAGTCTTCCGGCTTTTCTATCATATAGCTTGTCGGCTTCGGTGCATTTTCTCTATATTCCTTCGGAAGAGTGACAAGCTGGCTCGGAATGCACTGTACAGTCTGTATCGAAAGCCCTGTGCGCTGTGAGTAATTATATATTTCCCTGATTGCTTCTATCTGTTCATCCAGATTTGCCAGGCCCAGCAGAATTTCCCACGTTACCTGGCCTTTTTCTGCATAATCCTTCTTATAAGCGGCGTATGTCTCATATCCGCTTTCCTCAAGGAACAGACTCCTTCCTAAAGGAATTTCTTCTCCCATGCGAATGCCTTCATTCAGCACATCGTAACCGTTCGGCAGTTCACCGATGCTGCTGCGAATGCTTTTTACATATTCTACAGTTAACTGGTTCATTATTTCTCCCCTCTGCGTGCAGTTTTCTGCTATAAAACTATCTGTGTGCTGATGCAGATTCATATCAGCACACAGGTACGCTTAATCAATTCTCATTGAAATCACTTATTCACAATAACTGCTCAGATTTCCTGCACGGAATTTCAGAACAGGCATTTTACTGGTCGTAACAAATCCTGCAGGTGCATTAATTACATCCGGTATTCTGTTTACAATTGTAGCACATGTCATCCCAACCGTAGCCGGTTTATTGACTACCATATGAATGTCCGGTGTGCCCTCTACTATACAAGTATTGGTATCTTCTTCACCCTGTCCGTATACAATTCCTATACATTCAGTTTCCACAGTGATTCCTTCTTCTGTTTCTGTAGTACATACTGCACCCATACCGATTGCATTTCCTGCCGGAATCACTTCATTGAGTGTCTGCGATTTGATATCAACGTCAGCAAATTTCGGTGTGCATTTCTGAGTCTGACTCTTTATTGTCAATCCGAGATAGTCGCATAACCATCCATTCGTGTTCCATACATATGAAGGAAGAAATTCGCCTTTTTCAATAAGAGCTTTTCTTTCCTCATCACTGATATTGTCTGCTGCAGCAATTTCTTTTTCAAACTCTTCAGGGGTAAGACCTACACCGTGACCCTTTGCCAGTGCCACACCGTAATCGTCTACATTATACTGAGCATTTGCAATGATTTTATCAGCTTTCTGCACATTTCCGCCATATACCGCAAACATTCCGCCGTACTGAGTCTCATTGGCACCCGAGCCGGTGATTGTGCAGTTGTTTTCTTTTGCAAGCTTGTCAATTTCACTTGTGATAGCCGGTGCAGAATTCCACGGATAAATTGCCTCTTCACATGTAGAAATAGCATTAACGCCATTCTTTGCGCAGGTCATCATGATGTCCTTTACATCCTTCATAAGGCTCTGAGTTGTAATAATGCATATATCCGGCTTCATTTCTTTAAGAATTCTGTCGGCATCTGATGCGGCATACACCTTTGCTCCTACAGGATCTATTCCTGCCACTTCACCGAAATCTTTTCCTGTAACAGCAGGGTTCCTGTCAAATGCTGCTACCAGTTCTGCGCCCTTCGCCATTGCATACTGTGCGGTATTCTTTCCCATTCTTCCGCATCCGTACTGTACAAATGTAATCTTATCTTTCATTTATTTTCCGCCTTCCTCTTTATTTTGCTTTTTTCAGACTTTATATATAATTAACTAGAACAATCTATTTCCGTGCCCCGGAATGTATTTTGCACTTTTCTTGCCTTCTTCTGTAATCTGATATGTTACTATCAGTTCTCCGTCAGCCAGCTTAACATCTTTTACATCCAGAAAAGCAACCCGATTGTACATGTCCAGCTGTTTCTCAATATTTTTAACTGATGTTGTGCGTTCTCCATTATATTCTTTCTTTAAAGCCTCTGACACTTCCAGTCCGGTAAAAGGAGCATCCTTTTCTACGGCATATTCTAAAATCCGTGTCTTAATAGGTAATTTCATTCTTCCGCCTCCTTATTTTTCTCCGCCGGTTGATCGCAGACTGAACAATTCAGAAGGCTTGGCTATTACCAGCATGATTCCCGCTACAACCACAATTGCTCCGGCGATTCCCATTGCAGTAACGTTATAATCCAGGATATTCATAGCAGACATGGCAAAACCGACCGGAATCGTCCAGAATGTACCCGTCCATAAAATTGCCGATGCTTTAATGGCACCGCAGTACGTGTATCCCGTGTAAGTTCCGTTATACTGAATGCACATAAACACTGACATACAGAGAATAAAGAGTATGCAGAGAGGTGAGCTGCAGATTACGCTGAATGCATCTGCAATCCAGCAAAGATTTCCTGTAGCTGCACATAATACAACTACAATTATCAGTTCTATGCAAGCGCTTCCAAGCATTCTGTAAAGAGGGCAGGCAACCATCGGGTCTACAACATCCACAGCATGTGTGCTTATTATATTTTCTATTGCGAATGCAATCGGTGCAATGCAGGCGATTCCGATTCCAAGATAGAAATTCGTCACACCTTCAGGAGGTGAAACAGCCGCAATAATAACGCCTATTGTGCATAATGCAACTCCGATCCATACCCTTGCACCGGTTTTTTCTTTAAGAAAAACCGCACCGAGAACGCATGTTATAGCCGGAACCAGACCGACAATACAGTTGGCATATGTCGATCCGCACAGGGATACCGCCATAACTGTACACGCTGTTCCGATAGGTCCTCCCATAATAGCGGAAATGAGTATCATCCTGGAGGATTTTACTCTCAGCGCTCTTCCGAATTCTGAAACCGGCGTCCCCTTTGCCCGATTAAACAAAATCATAATGATTCCGCCGATTATCTCTCCTACAGCGATTAAAAGAACACTCAGAACATAGGTTGCCAGCAGTGAATCCGTAAACTTCTCCCCTACAATACCTGAAGCTGCCACATTAAAATTCTGAAATACAGTATTAGCTACTGCAGCAGCAAATGCAATGATAAGTCCAAAAATCGCAAGCCGCATTTTCCTTTTCTGATATAATTGTTTTGCATCCAATTCCATTTTTTTCTCCTTTCGTTCTTATAAAGCACGACTTTTGATTAATATTCTTATAACATTTTAAATATCATTTGTTAATAATTTATTCATTTCCGGACATATTTTTACAACTGCATATAAATATATTCCCCAACGCAGTCTGCCGGCGCGATTATTTTATATTCCAATATAAATATACTCTCACCGTTGTCTTTATTTATCTTCTATGCAGCCGGCAAGTATATCAGAATACTCCACCGCCCTGTCACAGCTGTCCCAGAATCCATTATGGCTCGCTCCTGTGACTTCTATATAATTGACTTTTATCGAGGAATTAAGTGCTTGCTTTACACGCTCCTGATCTGCCGCCGTAAAGACATCATCCTCAGTTCCCCATATAACAGATACCGGCATTTCAATCATTCCAAGCCAGTATTTTCCGTCAAAATGTTCCAGTCCGTGAATAAGATTTCGAAAAGCATATGCCGGCATTTGCTTTAAATGCATAGAAACCGCCTCCCTGAACGCAGGATCCTCATTCGTAGTCTTCATCCATTCCTCGCAGAACTGTTCAGGCAAATACTCCTGATATGCATTCATTCCCAGAAAGTTTCCATCTCCTTTTTCTGCATATGTGATAAGATTGCTCCTGCAGTCCACCCCGGTATCAATTAATGTACATGTCAGGAATTTTTCCGGGAATCCGGCGGCCAGCACCTGGCTTATCATTGATCCATATGAATGCCCTGCCAGATGTGCATTCTTGAGTTCGATTTTATCCATCCAGTTTATTATATCCTCAGCAATCTGTTCAGCGGTATAACCGTTTTCATCTGCTTCCGGCTTATCTGTCATACCATTGCCGCGATATTCCGGAATATACAGATGGTATCCGCGCTTCACCAGTTCCGGAATCATCTGTGTCCAGGTTACGCATCCGTCGGTGATGCCGTGAATGAGTATCAGCGGTTTTTCATTCTCATCTCCGAATTCATAGTACGCCATTTTAATACCGGTATCCAATTTTACCATTTTTTCTTTAAAATCAATATCTGTATAATCTTTGTAAAGCTTCATTTTTCGTTTCCTTCCTTTCTTCAATCAAGCCTTGGCTTTTTTATCTGCAGGCTTTAATACTGTAAACAATATCGCAATTACGCCTGTCATTAAAGCCGCGTCAACAGCTTCGAGCAGAATTTTATATATGCTGTAAGAATATTCCCTCTGAACCATATCCTTCTGTATAATTATTTTCCCATGTTTTACTTGATTATGAGTTTGATTTATGTGAAAATATTTTCATGAATCAAACCTGTGAAAAATCGGAGATACCTTATGTCACAAATGCACACAAATACAGATAAAATGGAGGACGTTCAATATATTACCGACACACTTCCGGTATCATACTGCTATGATTATTATGACACTTTAATGAATCACGAGGTGCCTTTCCACTGGCACAATGAATTTGAAATCCTGCTTGTTACAAAAGGTACTGTAGAATGCCAGGCAATTCATAAAAACAATACGAAAATCATACAGCGTATACAAGCCGGCGAAGGTGCCTTTTTCAATACAACTGCTTTGCACCGAATGCGTTCTCTTTCTGCCGGTGCAGAATCCCGAACATTTTCCTTCTCTGAGAATTTTTTTAATTTTCAGCCTTCCGGTTCTATTTACCGCAATATAATCCAGCCTGTAGCTGAATCTCCGCTGCCGGGAATTTTTCTGAGCGGAAAAAGCCCTTCAGGCAAGGCTCTTCTGGCAAAGCTCCGTGAGCTGTATGCAATTGACACCAAAGATCCCTGCTGGGAGCTTTACTGTATTGAAACACTTTGCTGTTCATGGAGACATCTTCTTACACTGTTTTCCAATGCCGAAAAACATCTGCCGGCACCGCCTGAAAAGGAAATTCGTGAAGCCAGATTATGGACGATGCTTTCTTTTATTCATGCCAATTACTCACATGATATAACAATTTCGGATATAAGTGCAGCTGCCAGCATCAGCAAAAGCGAATGTTTCCGGTGCTTTGATGCAGTCATTAAACAGACTCCGGTCGACTATCTCACCGATTACAGGCTGGGCCGCGCAGCGTCGTTACTGATTGAAACAAATAAGCCTGTAGCTTCTATCGCTGCTAAATGCGGTTTTAACAGCGCGAGCTACTTCGGAAGCGTTTTCCGAAAAAAATTCGGTATCTCACCCGGACAGTACCGGTCCAAGTTTGAGACAACCAAAGTTTTCATATAAAAAAGGCGGCATGTATGCCGTCTTTTTTATATGTGTGTGTTACTATACTCAAAGGAGCTTTTGAATATTTAATAAGTTTGTAGATTGTTAAACTTGTAAATTGCTGTTCCTTCTGTCTGTATCCGCCCGATGAATTTACGTGCGTTTATCGTCGATTATTTTCTATCGATTATTTTCTCATTTTACGGATTTTCTTCCGAATCAATAAATGTCATAATGCCGCAAGCCCAGCCGGAGTTACCAGTACATTATGTTAAATCGCGTTTTATTATCTTTAAACAATATGTTTAAGTGTTAACCAGAAGTTTATTTAATTAGGAGTTTTATGCTGTTATTGATGAAATTACGTACAACTGGTCTGCGACATTATTTCATTTGTTTTTAAAATCCTTTTATAAAGTACCACCATTATCTCATTTTGTCAATAGTTTTATTGAAATTTAAATAATTTTATTTTTTAAAACAGTTATTATAACTATTCTTATAGTATGTCTTCTGCACTGCATGATATTTTGTCTTATCCTTCATCAGAGCTGAAATTAATATTTTTAAGCATTTCGCCTGCCTCATAAATGTAATAATGTCGCAAATCCGATTTGAAGTTAATATGCACATTGTTATTGTATTCAACTGTTTCGCATCTTTTCTTTTTCTTTGAAGCTTATTGCTGATTAGGAGTTTTATGC
>CAVECM010000041.1:0-16986 GCA_963614095.1 Bacteroidaceae bacterium | reverse complement strand
ATAGAAGCCCTAAAGAAAGAACTTGCAGAAATGAAGACGCAGAGATAAGAAATTATTGATATTGAACCATGTAATTATTAATTATCGGCATCAATTTTATAAAGTAAAGCAGCAGAGTTTATAAATACGAGTATAGATTCTGCTGCTTTTTAAGTGTGCCTGGCGGTGTACGGTTCAGACTAATTGATTAAATTTGCGCACGAAAACACGCGTAAATTCGCGCGTAAAATAAATACGGTTGTTTTCGGTCGCGCGAAATTCCTTTTCATATACTGTGCAGGGTTCTCACACAGTGGGTATATTGTGATTTCGCTTTTAAAAAAATGTAAAAATTGCTCTATCTGATATTACAAGGTATAATTGTAAGTGCGTGCCCGGAGAATTGAAGAAACATAATCATATAACATTATTCTGAAGCGTTCTGAGCGGCACGGCTATTGAAAGAATTTAATTTCCGAACAAATATCGAAGGAAGCATAACCCTTAAGAAAATGCTGAATGAAACATACATCGATAAATTACAAATCAACTGACAGGGAAGTGAAAGAATGATAAACGGACTTATAAGTGTGCTGGTAGTTTTTGTCATACTTGCGGTGGGATATTATTTTACCGCAAGGGAAAAATGGCCTGACAATACGAATAAAGTGTTTTCTATAGTGGTGGTTCAGATAGCCGCGCCGTCGCTGGCGGTGGTAAGTATAGAAAACAGGTTTACGCCGGAAATGCTGCGGTCTGCATTTTGGAATCTTCTTATAATCGTTGGGAGCATTCTTCTGATGTATGTTATCGGGCGCGTAGTTTCCGGAATCATGAAGCTTCCTCGTGCAAAGCGCGCCGTATTCATAACGACTTTTACATTCAACAATACTATGTTCATAGGGCTGCCGATAAACCAGATTGTATTCGGACACGACGGACTGCCGTACCTGTTCACATTTTATCTTGTCACTATAGTGATGTTCTGGAGCCTCGGTGCATATACGCTCTGCAAGGCATCAGACAGGGGCGGCAAATCATTTTCTATAAAAAAGGTTTTCAGTCCTGGGCTCATAGGTGTTCTTATCGGATGTGTCCTGGTTGAGCTTGAATGGAAGCTGCCGACAATACTGGAAACATCCCTGACATATCTGGGAGATATCTGCGTGCCGCTGTCACTGCTGGTAATCGGCTCTAACCTTGCGAAATCTGTAAAAGGCGGACTGCAGAGAATAACTATCGATCAGATAGTGATAATGTTCGGCAAGTTCGTGCTGCATCCGCTGATAATCTGGGGAGCTTTTACATTGTTCGGCATAGGAGGATTGCCTCTCAAGGTGTTCATCCTGACAGCATCGCTGCCGTGTCATGCGCAGACAGCAATAGTTTCGGAGTTCTACAACCTGGAAGGGGAATACGCCTCGAACCTGGTAAGCCTGTCAACCCTGATAAGCCTTGTCACAATACCGATATATGCGAGCATACTTTTATAGTCTGCATAGATAACGCATAATATAAGATGCGGAAATATAATATGACGGGGCTCGTTTTATGTACGCGATTACAACCAGCAAATAATGAAGTTGACATACTTGGAAACCATGACAATGTGTCGCATTTTTAAAGTAAAATGTCATAGTGCGACATAGAATGTTATAAATGACACATGTGACATAACAGCTGTCATGGCGTGACGTATAAAGCAATTGACATTGCTAAAAGCACATTTTGCAATGTCTTATTGCTTAATAATAAAGGAAAAGGTAGTTATAAGGGGGTTTTTATAATAATGGCATGAAATTTGCGTTTTTCTATAGTGACATGTAATTATTCTACCAGGGTGGCATAGCAATATGTCGGGTAGGTGCCTTGGAAATATTGCAGGTAGTATTTCTATTATATATTCAAGAAAAGGAGGTTTAAATGAAAGCGATAATCAAAACTGAGCATGGAGCGGGAATGATTTCATACATGGATACGGAAAAGCCGCAGCCAAAACGCGGACAGGTTCTGATAAAGGTCGCATACGCAGGAATCTGCGGTACTGATTTGAAGATAAGAAGCGGACATTTCGGATGCAATCCGCCGGTTATTCTGGGACATGAGTACAGCGGAATCATAGAAGCTGTAGGCGAAGGAGTTACTCGTTTCAAACCAGGGGACAGGGTGATTTCAGAAACGGCAGGTATCGTATGCGGAAAATGCGAATACTGCATGTCGGGAAATTATCTGATGTGTGATGACAGATTGTCAATAGGTTATGGAACTAACGGTGCGATGGGAGAGTACATCGCGATAAGAGAAGAGATAGTCCATCCTGTTCCGGACAGCATTTCTCTTGAGGAAGCAGCACTGTGTGAACCTGCTGCGGTAGCTTTCCATGCGGTGTTCGACTACACAGAGATAAAGCCGTTCCATACAGTACTTGTTACCGGACCGGGGACGATAGGTCAGCTGGTTGCACAGACTGTGAAGAGCACAGGTGCAAGAGTCATACTTACAGGAACGTCAAATGATGAGTTTCGACTCGATATCGCAGAAAAAATGGGCATAGAAACCATTGTATCGGATCAGGAAGATGTAGTAGAGTACATAACAAAGATAACCGATGGGAAAATGACCGACTATGCTTTTGACTGTTCAGGAGCAGGTGTAGCCATATCACAGGCACTGCGATGTCTAAGGAAAAAAGGCAGTCTTGTGCAGGTGGGCCTGACAAAAGAAAATATCTCAATCGATTACGGACTTCTTCCGATGAGAGAGCTTTCAGTCAAAGGAGCTTTCGGACACCTGAACAGCAGTTGGGTCGGGGTGCTTAAACTCATGGAACAAAAGAAAATTAATGTTAAGCCGCTTATCACAGATAAATTTAATTTTAAAAACTGGGAAAAAGGCTTTGACAGGGCAGAGCACCTTAATTGTATAAAAGTGCTGCTGTATCCTTAACAAGCCAATGAGGGTTTATTATGAAGATGCTAAAGGAATATGGTCTACATCATGTGGGGTTTGTAGTTAAAGATTTAGAGAAAACGATAAAGCGTTTAGAAGAGGTTTACGGAATAAAGAGTGGAGAGCCGTATGAATTCAGACCTTCAAGAGTCTGGAGCTATGGAACGGAAACTTATGATTACTGTTTAAAAATCGCAATGATAACAATGGAAAAAGGAAGCATCATAGAAGTCATCCAGCCGGTTTCCGGAGAAGGTGTCCATAAGGACTTCGTAGAATTCGGAAAAGAGGGATTGCATCACATATGTTTCAGCGTGGATGATTATGATTACTGGAGAGAGTATTTTACTCAGCAGAACAACCGTATAGTATTTGAATCCGAGACAGAAGACGAAGTGAATGGCTACAGACGATGCTTTTATGCTGAAGACAGTAATATCGGAATGATATATGAAATAAAAGAAAATCCATATTTTAGGAAGTAACAGTGGTCATACTTTTTAGGAGGAAAGTGTTTATGAAAAAAATCATTTTACTCATATCCCTGGCAATGTGCATTGTGCTTGTGGCGAGCTCGTTGACAGGATGTGGAAAAAAGGATGAAGACGATGATAAAATCATTGTAAATATATCGCATATTGCTTCAGAATCTGATCCTATCCATGAAGGGTGGGTTTATTTGAAAAATGAACTTGAAAAGCGTTCAGACGGCAGATTTGAAGTTACTATTTACGGAAATAAATGTATATCAAACTCTGATACTGAAAATGCAGAGAAAGTACAGCAGGGTATAGTAGAGCTGACTTCGTGTCCTACATCGTCGTTGGCTGCAATCGGAAATGTAGCTGAATACAATGTATTCGACTACCCGTATCTGTTCGAGACATATGAAGACTTATATGATGTATTGGACAGTGACATGGCTAAGGGTTGGTCTGACAAGCTTGAAAAAGCTGCCGGTATCAAAGCATTCGGCGGATACAGCCTGGGCTGGTGTTCGGTAGGTTCAACAAAGGATATCAGCACATTTGAAGATTATAGCGGTCAGAAGATAAGAACGCTATCAGCAAAGCTCCAGATGGAGACAGTGAATTCATTTGGCGCGAGTGCTACTATTGTAAACTATGGTGAAACTTTCACAGCTCTGCAGCAGGGAACCGTAGACGGCATGATGACATCGACAGGACTGTTCGTATCTGACAAGTTTACAGAAGCAATAGATTATCTCGGTGTGACAAAGCCTACAGCCCTTCTTCATGTGCCTCTTGTAAACGCTCAGTGGTACAATGGTTTGCCGGATGATATGAGACAGATTTTCGATGAGTGCATGGCAGACTATCTGGAGGCAGTAAGAGGCTATGAGGAAGCTTATGATCAGGAGGCTCTTCAAGCGATTGCAGACAGCGGAACAAAGGTAATAGAGTATGATGACGCAGAACTTCAAAAGTTCAAGGATGCGAGCCAGAAAGTATATGACAAGTACGGCGATGTAGCAGGTGAAGGAACTGTAGACGAGGTCAAGGCTTTTTTAAAAAACAGAAAGTAGCAAACAGAGGACACCTTAAACGGTGACATAAGATGATCACTTTCAGTGTTCAAATATACGAAAGGAAAGTAATATGAAAATGAAAGAAAAAAAGATCAATCGCGTGGAAGAATGGCTGTCTGTTGCTGTTTTGATAGCTATTCTGATTCTGCTGACATATCAGGTCATCATGAGATTTGTATTCCACAATACGAATTCATGGTCTGAAGAACTCGCAAGATATCTCTTTATATGGCTGGTATATCTGTCAGCATCATATGCTATATATAAGAATGCGCATATAAAGATTGACGCTGTAAAGAATCTGTATCCTAAGAAGATAAGAAAATACATACCTATACTGGGTAATTTGATATTCCTTGTATATGCTGTAGTAATAACAGTTTACAGTTGTGGATACTGTATGGATATATACGCGTCACACCAGGTTTCGATGGGGATGGGAGTAATGATGGCATATATGTATGCATCGATTCCGGTAGGACATGCTCTGATGTCCTTGAGACTTATACAGCTCACTTACAAGATAATTAAGAATCCTGAGCTTGGAGAGACCACAGAGGCCGATGAAGTGATGGAAATGCTGGAAGAGTCTAACGAAGGAGGTATAAAATGAGCGGATTAATAGTAATACTGATATTCGTAATAATGCTGCTGCTTAATGTTCCGATTGCGATATCGTTAGGCGTTGCCAGCGTAATGTACATTTTCCTGTTCTCCACTTTACCGGTGGATCTGATAATACAGTCGTTCTTCAGTGGTGTCGACTCATTCACACTGCTGGCGGTACCATTCTTTATCCTGACAGGCGATATTATGCTCGAGGGCGGTATATCACAGCGTCTGATAGGTTTCTGTTCGGCTCTGATGAAGAGGTCGACAGGAGCACTGAGTAAGATTACGGTATTTGCAAGTGCAATCTTCGCAGCTATCTCAGGCTCAGGTCCTGCAACAGTTGCTTGTATAGGTGGTATCATGATTCCGGCTATGGAAAAGGATAACTATGACAAGACTTTTGCGTGCTCCATAGCAGCGGCTGCCGGAGCGTTAGGACCACTCATCCCGCCAAGCATCGCACTGATAATGTACGGAGTTATTGCAGGAGTATCAATCACGGATCTGTTTCTTGCAGGAATCATTCCTGGAATACTGCTTGCAATCATCTTGATTATATTCTCGCATTTTGTATGCAAAAAATATAAATACGGTACACCTGATGCGCTTATCAACACTTCGGTACAGAAGAAGTATGAACAGCCTAAACAGATGGAAAACGTTTCACTTGGCAAGGCCTTCAAAGATGCTATCTGGGCTATCATGGTTCCGGTTATCATCCTTGGCGGAATCTACGCAGGTATATTCACACCGACAGAGGCTGCTATCATCGCATCTGACTATGCTATAATAATAAGTATCTTTGTTTACAAGGAACTGAAATTCAGAGATTTGCCTAGAGTATTTGCAAAAACTGCACTTACCTCAGGAACAGTACTTGTGCTGGTTGCATGTGCTACGTCGTTTGGACGTGTTCTTACTATGGAACAGCTGCCTGGAACTCTGGCAACATTCATCACAGGACTATCAGACAACAAAATCATAATACTGCTTCTGATAAACATCCTGCTGTTAATCGTAGGTATGCTCATGGAAACTCTGGCTGCCATCATCATCCTGGCGCCTATCTTCCTGCCGGTAGTAACTTCACTTGGAGTAGATCCTATACATTTCGGTTTGATTATGGTAATGAACCTTGTAATCGGGCAGTGCACACCTCCTGTAGGCGTAAATACATTTGTTGCCTGCCAGATAGGTAATATCAAAATGGAATCAATGTTCAAGTGGTTATATAAGTGTATAGCGGTTATGATAGTCTCGCTGTTTATATGTACATACTGCGAGCCATTGTCACTGGTGCTTGTACATCTGTTCGGATAACACAAACACATGGGTATGCGCATGTGTCTGTAAATCAAGTAAATTAAATATGAGAGGTAATTAAAATGACAAAGCTTGAGAAAGACAAACTGGTTATGCGTGTTTCTGAAGGTCAGGATTTCAGAGGAGTCGGTGGACTTTGCAGAAGACTTGTACATCCTACAATTAATAATTCAAAACATGTGGGTGTTACAATCTGTTTTGTAAATCCTGGAGAGGAACTTCCATTTCACAGTCATGATAATGAAGAGGCATATTTTGTTCTGCAGGGAACAGGACTTATGAAACTTGGCAGCTATGACGAAGATATCCAGCTGGAGCCGTGGCTTTCGGTATTCATGCCCGGCGGCGAACCGCATTATACAAAGAATACCGGTAATGAACCGCTGGTACTGCTTTGCTCACTGGCACCTCCTCCTGCAGCAATGGACAAGTAGAGGAGACTGGAATGAATTATAAAATCAAAAGGGTTCTAATAACAGGCGCAGCACAAGGTATCGGGTATGCCATCGCGCAGAGTCTGTCAAAAGATGCGCTGCATATCATAATAAGCGATATTGATCAGGCCAGAATCGACAATGCAGTGACAGAACTCAGAAAAGAGTGCGGTCAGGACACGCTGATCACCGGGACTGTGATTAATGTTGCTGATAAGGAAAATGTATTCCGGGCAGCAGCTGAGATAGAGGCGTCATATGGTCCGATTGACGGGCTTGTGAACAATGCAGGTATATGTTATCCGGCAGTGCCTCTGAATGAAATATCCGAAGAGGAATGGATCAAAGTTTTCCAGGTCAATGTTCTTGGTATGATAAACTGCACAAATGCTTTTGCTGAGGGGATGAAGAAACAGAGCTTTGGAAAGATTGTGAATATGTCGTCCAGCTCGGGTTTCACAGGAGGAATATCAGTATCTGCATCATATGCGGTCAGCAAAGCAGGAGTTATGGCGCTCACTAAAAATATGGCCAAGCAGTTTGGTCCATATGGCATAAATGTCAATGCGCTGTCTCCGGGCATTATCAAGACAGAGATGACAGAAAATCTTGAATATGATATGTCCGTGCTTGCTCTCAGACGATTTGGTGAGAGAGCTGAAGTTGCAGATGCCGCAGCTTTTCTGTTGGCAAAAGAATCTGATTACTTGACAGGTAATACTATCGATATTAACGGTGGTCTTTACATGAGATAAGATATAAATTACTGCTGGATATTATAAAAAGCACCTTTCGCTGAACCGGACGCCGGGGCGGGAGGCGCTTTTTTTATTTATTGTTAAGATGAAGCTAAACTTAAAACATTGATAACAGGTAAAGCAGTTTTATTTTCTGTGCCTGTATTGGTTCACATCTATTTCGTGTTTCTCAATTCTCCGGTAAAGTGTGCGGAGATTCATGCTGAGCAGTCTTGCTGATGCTGTTACATTACCACCGCATTTTTCTAAAGCGGAAATTATCAATGAAGCTTCATTATCTGCAACATTGTATGAATGCTGAGGTACGGATTGTTGTTCATCGGTGTATGCGGCAGAGGTATCAGGTGCAGCTGAAGAGCATTCCGCGCTGTTGTTTATTATAATACTGTCATTGCTGCCTATCGTATTGTTATTTTCGGCGGGCATGGTTTCACTATCAGGAGCTGTGCCGCCGAGATTCGTGCTGACTCCAATGCTGCCGGCAGCTTTTGCGGAAATATTCCGCTGCTGCTTTTTATCTGCTTGTATGATGCGGGTGGCCTCATGAGTGAACTGCGGCGGCAGATCATCGCTGGTAATCATGTTATCAGAGCAGAGAGTGATGGCACGTTCAACAGTATTCTCGAGCTGACGTACATTGCCCGGCCAGGAATAACACTTGAGTATTTCATATACCTCGGGAGCAACACTGATATCGGTGTGCCTTTTTTTATTATATAAGCCTACAAAGTGTGAAATCAGCAGTGCAATATCATCCGGTCCTCGCTCGCGGAGCGGCGGAACTGAAATTGTCAGCACATTAAGTCTGTAAAAGAGATCTTCACGGAATGTCTTTTGTGCAACAGCATCAAGCAAATTCTGATTGGTAGCTGCTATTACACGTATATTGACAGGTTTAGGGTATTTGCCGCCTATCCTGACAACTTCCTTTGACTGCAGTACTCGCAGAAGTGCTGCCTGAACCTCGTAAGGCATGTCGCCGATTTCATCAAGAAAAATTGTACCGCCGTCAGCCATTTCAAATTTGCCGGGACGTCCTTCTCTTTCAGCGCCTGTAAAAGCTCCTTTTTCATAACCGAAAAGCTCACTTTCAACGAGACTGTTCGGTATCGCAGCACAGTTTATTGCTACGAAGGGTCCATTGGCTACTTGGCTTGCATTGTGTATAGATTGTGCAATCAATTCTTTCCCGGTACCGCTTTCGCCGAGAATCAGCACGTTGGAGTCATTCTGAGCGGCCTTTTTACTTGTTTCAATCATTTTTCTCATAGGTGCTGATTCACCTATTATAGAAGAAAACGTGTATTTTGCGCTGAATCCGCCGATGCTGCGTACTATTTTATTGAGCATTTCTGGTTTGTTGAAACGTATTATTGTGCCTGTTATATTGCCTGCGGTGTCCTTTACATGGTTGACCGAAAGATTCAGGCGTTTCGGTTTAGAAGATAACGGTTTTATGAAAACTGAAACCTCCTCATTATATCGTTCGTGTTTGAGTATGTCATTAATTGTATAATTGTCATAGTTATCTATGGATATATAATCAAACAGCTTTTGTCCGATAATATCCTGATATGACATATGCAGAAGATTCAGGGCATATTTGTTGACTTGTGACACGCGTGCGAGAGAATTGAGCAGTATGACACCGGATGTCATGTTTTCAATAATACTGTTGCGCTGTGCGTTAATAGCTTCAAGGTCAGACATTGCCTGCATCAGTTTAAGCTCCTTTGTGATACTGTCAGCAGCGCAGAGTGCCATGCCGAGTGTGTGAGGATGCGCATTTTCTGTGAGAACTGTGATATTTATGCAGCCGCACAGATTATCGTTTGCGTCAAAGAAAGGTGCACCTGAACACGTATAGCTTTTATGCTTCTCAACATAGTGCTCTTCTCCCCAGATTTGCACGGGTCTCTGCAGGTACAGCGCAGTTCCGATGCCGTTGGTGCCGACAACCTGTTCATTTCGTACGGATCCAAGTCCGAGTTTAGTTACATCCCCGCGTTCGATGATATCCGGATCACCCTTGAAATCAATAACATACCCATCACTGTCGCAGAGAAGGATGTATGAACCTGAGCCCCTTACTATCGAATAGATGCTCTCAAGATGAGGGTGCACAATATTTATCAGATTTATATTCTTGTTGATTTTCATATTGAGCTCATCAGGTGAAAGATTGCTGTAATAGATTTTTTTTGGATTTACTCCTGTTTTTCGTGCTCTCTTCCATGATTCCAGTATCTCACTGCGCATGAAGGAATAGTCATAATCCTTATTTTCTATAAAGTGTTTCCAGGCCTCTTTCAGGTGATTCTGATATTCATCCCCGGCCAGAATTGAAATAGTCATGAAATACCTCCATTATTAATCAGATATATTGAATCAGCATGCCGGAAAGCCATGACTAATGCCAGAAGTTAAAAGTTGACATGCTTAATATGAGACAATTATATACCGTGACATGACACTTTACAAGGGTTTTAAGTCTGTCGCATAGAAAAGTCAAAGATGTGACAAAAACCATGACAAATATGCGTCGGTATAACGACTCTAAAACTGTAAAAAGTGCTTTTTCATAAAACAGATTGCAGATTTTGTGAAACCAAACGCTGAAAAATATGAATCAAAGCGATTAATAAAAATATATGTCATGCTTATCAACAGGCGCAGCATGCTTTGCAAAAGAACATAAAATGCTGTAATTTCAATGGTTTGAGATTAACGGATTGGCAGCTCACTATAATAGAATGTCATATTGCGGATTGTTGAAAAAGCCGGACTTTATCTATTAAACGACATTTTGGCATGATGATTGCGTTATATAAAAACGAGAACAAACAATGACATAAATGACACGATATATTTTTTATACAGGAGGTCAATGATGAAAGTAGATAAGTATAATGCAGAACAGTTAATGGGATTCTATGAAACCATGTTCAAGATGAGAAGATTCGAAGAAGAGACATTCGAATTTTACAAGAATGGTATGATGGCTGGACTTGCTCACCTGTATCTGGGTGAGGAAGCAGTTGCCACAGGCGTATGCGCAGCTCTTAACGATGAGGATTACATCGGAAGTACTCACAGAGGCCATGGTCATCTGGTAGCCAGGGGAGCAGAAATCGACAAGATGATGGCAGAAATCCTCGGCAAGGAGACAGGATATTCACACGGAAAAGGCGGATCCATGCACATCATGGCAATGGACAAGGGAATTCTCGGAGCAAACGGTATCGTAGGCGGTGAGATTCCTATCGCAACAGGCGCCGCATACTCCGCAAAATACAGAGGAACAGATCAGGTTGCGGTTTCCTTCATGGGAGACTCGGCAACAAACGAAGGTACTTTCCATGAGAGCCTTAACATGGCGGCAGCATGGAACCTCCCTTGCGTATATGTAATAGAAAACAACCTTTACGGTATATCAGTAGATATCCGTGACGTAACCAATACTCCGGATCTGGCAGTAAGAGCTAAGGCTTATGACATTCCGGGAGTAGTTGTAGATGGTATGGAAGTCACAGCCGTTTACGAGGCAGCTGTAAAGGCAGTCAAGAGAGCAAGAGAAGGCAAGGGTCCGACACTCATCGAGTGCAAGACTTACAGATGGCAGGGACATCACGTAGGAGACCCGGCAACATACAGAAAGAGAAAGAGCGAAACAGAAAAAGAAGACTGGATGAAGAGATGCCCTGTTACAAACTTCAGAGCAGCAATGATTGAATCGGGCAAAGTCAAGGAAGCAGACATCGAAGCACTCGAGGCAAAGGTAGAGGCAGAGATTCAGGCAGCTGTAAAATTCGCTGCAGACAGCCCTTATCCGGAAGCAGAGGAAGCTTTCACAGATGTATTCCAGCAGGGAACTTTATAGTCGATTCAAGGAACTGAAAGGAGAACAATAACAATGGCAAAGAAAGAAATGACATATGCACAGGCAATATGCAATGCATTAGACCAGGAAATGGAAAGAGATGACAAAATAGTTCAGCTCGGAGAAGATATAGGATTTATCGGCGGAAACTTCAAGTGCACAGTGGGTCTTCTGGAAAAGTACGGAGATCTTAGAGTTAAAGACACTCCGATTTCAGAGCAGGGCTTCGTAGGCATGGGTGTAGGAATGGCACTGACGGGACTCAGACCGGTTATAGAGCTGATGTTCTCAGACTTCCTCCTTGTGGCAGGCGACCAGGTGTTCAACCAGATGACAAAAATCAGATACATGTCAGGCGGACAGTGCAACGTACCGATGACAATCAGATGCCCTATCGGAGCAGGAAGATCATCGGCAGCACAGCATTCACAGTCAATCCAGGCGATGGCAGCTCACTTCCCGGGAGCAAAGGTAGTGCTTCCTTCAACAGCGACAGAGGCCGCAGGTCTGCTCAAGACAGCTATCAGAGACGACGACCCTGTTATTTTCCTTGAGCACAAAATGGTATACAACAAGAAGTTTGAAGTTGAAGAAAACGTGGACCCTATTCCGTTCGGTAAGGCAAGAATTGCCAGAGAAGGAAAGGATATCACTATCGTAGCAACGTCATCGATGGTAATGAAGTCTGCGGAAGCCGCTGAAAAGCTGGCTAAGGAAGGCATCGACTGCGAAATCATTGACATCAGAACTCTGGTTCCGCTCGATAAAGAAACTATCATCGAATCAGTAAAGAAGACAGGCAAACTCATCGTGGCCGATGAAGACTATGAGAGATGCGGAGTAGGCGCAGAAATCGCAGCAGCAGTTGCAGATGACGTGTTCTACTATCTGGATGCACCGTGCGGAAGAGTAAACAATCCTAACGTACCGCTTCCGTTCAGCCCTGCACTCGAGTTCCCTCTCATCCCGTCAGCAGACAAGGTATACGATAAAGTAAAGACGTATTTCAAATAAGAAGAGAGGAGAGGTAAAATGGCAGAAATAATAATAATGCCGAAGCTCGGATTCAACATGAGCGAGGGAAAGCTGGTAGAGTGGTACAAAAGCGAAGGCGATGAAATCACAAAGGGAGAACCTCTCTTTTCAGTAGAAACAGACAAGACGAACATGGATATAGAAGCAACATCGGATGGTGTTGTTAAGAAGCTGCTCATAGAAGAAGGCGATCAGATTCCGGTAACACTTCCGATAGCGGTTATCGGTCAGGCCGACGAAGACGTAAGTGCTGCAGTTGCTGATGCAAAGGCGAAGCTGGCTGCAGGCGGGGCAGTTGTCGCAGATGCAGATGATACTCAGGCAGCAGCACCGCAGGCACAGGCCTCAGCGGCACCTGCAGCGGCTTCTGCAAAAGCTCCGGCAGCAGCACCGAAGACAGCGGACGGCGTTCTGAAAATCACACCGAGAGCAAGAAGAGTCGCAGCAGAAAACGACCTTGATATCGAAACACTTCAGATTGAAGGTACAGGCTGGCAGGGCGGTATCTGTGAGAAAGACATCCTCGATTATCTGGAATCGAACAGAATCAAGGCAACACCGGTTGCAGCTGCGATGGCTAAAGCTGAGGGTATCGATCTTGCAGACATCACAGGAACAGGCGTAAACGGCAAGATTATGAAGGAAGACGTGGAAAAAGCTCTGGCAGCGGCTCAGAAAGCAGCAGCTGCAGAGGAAGCAGCGTGTGCTGCAGATACGTGTGCAGCAGGTTCAGGCGAAATCACACCGGACGGCAAGGAAATCGGAGCGAAGGTTCCGTATGCAGGCGTTCGAAAGATTATCGGCGACAGACTCTCCGAGAGCAAATTCACTGCACCGCACCTTTACTTCACACAGAAGGTCAATATGGAAGAGGTGCTGGCCCTGAGAAAGAAGGTCAACGCAGTACAGGACAAGAAGACTTCTGTTACAGATTTCATAGCAAAGGCTATGATTATAGCATTGCAGAAGTATCCTGAAATGAATGCATCGCTTGTAGGCGATACTATAGAACAGTACAGCAGCATAAATCTCGGCATCGCAGTTGCGTCACCGACAGGTTTGGTTGTACCGAATATCAAGAATGCACAGAATATGAGTGTAGTGGAGATTTCCAAGGCATCCACGCCGCTGTTTGACAAGGCAAGAGAAGGCAAGCTCGCACCGAACGAATACTCGGGCGGCACCTTTACAATATCAAACCTCGGCATGTTCGGCATAGAAAACTTCACGGCAATCATCAATCCGCCTGAATCAGGCATACTGTCGATCAGCTCGACAAAGGATGAGCCGTTCGTAGTGACAAAAGAAGACGGAAGCAAAGAAATACAGATAAAGCC
The DNA here is from genome assembly GCA_963614095.1 of Bacteroidaceae bacterium. GTDB lineage: Bacteria > Bacillota > Clostridia > Peptostreptococcales > Anaerovoracaceae > Lentihominibacter. Next base: position 3,130 of record CAVECM010000041.1, on the reverse strand, counting down.
TATGATGAATATCCAGCTTACCGTAGACCACAGAATAATCGACGGTCTGCTCGCAGCACAGGTTGTTACAGAGGTTAAGAATTTACTTGAAAATCCGATTAGCTTAATGGTATAGAAAGTGTAAAAGCCAGACTTATAAATGAGGTGTTTTTCTCCTTTTTAAATGCTTAGTGGTCATAAGCGAAACAATAGTAACTGCAGGCAGCGGACGAAGCAGACATGCTGAATCGTTGACCGGCAGAACTACAGGCGGCGCAGCAGTGCGCAGCTTGTCTCAGAAAAATTGCGATAACACATTTGCAGCATTGAAATATGCGAAAATATATAAATAAGCTGCAAATATGCGGCGGCAGTTCCGCATTGATAATACTGCGTTAACATACACAACTTCCAGAATAACAGACATTCGCATTTATAGGTCTGGTCCGGCACACAGAAAGGACAGAAAATGGCAGAAGTAATCATAATGCCCAAGCTGGGCTTTAATATGAGCGAGGGAAAGCTCGTTGAATGGTACAAATCAGAGGGAGAGGCTGTAACAAAGGGCGAGCCGCTTTTCTCTGTTGAAACAGATAAGACAAACATGGATATAGAGGCAACACAGGACGGCGTGGTAAGAAAGCTCTTCCTCGAGGAGGGCGATCAGATTCCGGTAACGCTTCCTATCGCCATCGTAGGAACAGCAGATGAGAATATCGACGATCTCATCGCAGATTCGCTGGCTCAGCTCGGCGGACATGCATCGGCAGACGCAGCAGAGGCGGCACCGGCAGCAGAAGCACAGGAATCATGCTGCGGCGCACCGGAATGCAAAGCGGCAGACGGCGCAGAGTATGACTATGACATAGCAGTCATCGGCGGAGGACCGGGCGGATACGTTGCGGCAATTAAAGCGGCTCAGATGGGCAAGAGGACAGTTATCATTGAAAAAGAGCACTTCGGCGGCACTTGCCTGAATGTGGGATGTATTCCGACAAAGGCACTCCTCAGAAGTGCGGAAGCACTTAAGGAAGTAAAGGAAAGCGCAGCATTCGGTGTTGTTGATGTTGATACATCAAATGCAGCTCTTGATCTTGTGAAGGTGCAGGAAAGAAAGAAGAACGTTGTCACTCAGTTGGTAAACGGAGTAAAGGGGCTGCTCAAGGGCAACGGCGTAACTATAGAAAACGGCGAGGGTACACTCATTGACGCTCATACTGTTGAAGCAGGCGGTAAGAAGATCACAGCTGCAAATGTAATAATAGCAACAGGTTCACAGGCGAAGAGTCTGCCGATTGAGATTTCACCGAAAGCGACAGTGCTGACAAGCACAGAGATGCTCGACATCGACAATGCACCTGAATCAATGGTGGTTATCGGCGGCGGAGTAATCGGTATTGAATTCGCATACTTCCTTGCGACTATAGGCGTGAAGGTCAGCGTAGTTGAATTCCTTGACCGCATACTCCCAATGGTTGATGAGGAAATCACAAATCAGGTTACAGGACATCTCAAGGATCTCGGCGTGGATATTTACACAAGTGCGAGGGTAACTGAGATTACAGCAGACAGCGTTAAATTTGAAAAAGACGGCAAGGTGCAGGAACTCGCTGCAGAGCAGGTTCTGATGGCAGTGGGAAGAGCTGCAAATCTTGCAGGCATAGACACGGAAGCTCTGGGAATAAAGACAGAGAGAGGCGCAATCGTTACAGACGAGACGCTCAGAACATCGGTTGATGGCGTATACGCAATAGGCGATGTAAACGGCAAAGCAATGCTTGCACACACTGCATCTATGGAAGGTATCGTAGCTGTAAAGAATATCTGCGGAGAAAAAGCAGCAATGGATTACAGCAAGATTCCGAGTGCTATTTACATCCAGCCTGAAATCGCCAGCGTAGGACTTACGGAGAAGCAGGCTGCAGAAAAATACGGAAAAATCAACGTAGGCAAGTTCCCTCTCATGGCTAACGGCAAAGCAAAGGTTGCAGGAGAAGAAAGAGGTCTTGTAAAGGTTATCGCAGAAGCAAAATACGGCGAAATCGTAGGCGTACACCTTTACTGTCTGCATGCTACAGATATGATAGCAGAGGCTGTGGTTGCGATGAAGCTTGAAAGCACTGCTGAAGAAGTTGCAATGGCGATACATCCTCATCCGACAGTATCGGAAATCATGCATGAGGCAATGCACGCTGTGAACGGAAGAGCAATACATTTCTAAACGACAGAGCATAAAAGCTGTGATTTTAAATGGTGGAGTGCTGCAGCTCTGATTCTGGACGAAAGTATGATGTTGATTTGAACCGGAAGCATACAACTCCGGGCGAAAGAAAATGCGCTTTCGGGAATCTGAAGTCTGAACATCAGTCAGACACTTTAGGTATAAGTCAGAAGCTGTAAATAATAATATCAGTTTAAACATTAATACCGGGCGGAATGGAAAAATCAGAATCGTCGTGCCGTACAATCAATCATAAAATTCAATATGCAGACATCACTGGTGAGATAAATATAGCTGCAGGAATTTACGGCGAATACTGATTTCCGTATCCGGAAGGGCTTGATTATGTGGTATTGCCGGGAGTCTGACGCATCAGCAGGTTATATAATTTTCCTGATGTGCGGCTCCCGGCACTGATTTTTCAGAATATACACTTGACAAAGCCGCTGAATCATAGTATATTACCAATAGAGTTAGTTAAGAATAACTCTAAACAACAGAGAATTAAAGATAAAGAGAAAACGGGTAGTCCGCAGGGCAGACCCGTATATATTTGGAAGTGAGTTAGCGGATGCTAACTATGACAAATAAATAACAAAATCAGTGCTGCGGGCAGGAGGGAATTATGAGTGTAGTAATAATAGGCGGTCATGAAAGAATGGTCCGTCAGTATGAAGAAATATGTGAGAAGCACGGATGCGAGGCGAAGGTCTTCGTCAAGGAAAGAAGCGGCTTCAAGAAGAATCTGGGAAATCCGGATCTGATGATTCTGCTTACGAATACCGTATCTCACAAGATGGTGAAAAGCGCAGTAAGCGAGGCCAAGAGAAACAATATAGAAATAGCGCGAACACACAGCAGCAGTGCATCAGCACTGACAAATCTGCTTCTGGAATATGGTGCGGCACCGGCAAATTAAGCCGCAGTACC
>CAVECM010000040.1:0-17137 GCA_963614095.1 Bacteroidaceae bacterium | reverse complement strand
TCAATGTAAAAGGGGCATCGCATTAACGAACAAAATACGTTAATGCGACAGCCCCTTTTTTCAAAACGATTGCTTATAACAAAATGTGCGATATATGGAAGCGGGAATTCTGAATCCGCATATTTCTGATTGTTTGTATTAATATGATGATTTCAGAATATAAGTTTTTTCCTGAGAGCATTCTTCCAGACTTGCGCTTATTCCTTCACGGCCTATTCCGCTGCTTTTGAAACCGCCGAAAGGCTGATCGTAGTGTCTGTAATGTCCGGTACCGTTAATTACTGTTGCACCGGCTTCTATAAGCGGAGCGATTCTGAATGCTCTTCCAAGGTCTTTGGTCAGTATTCCTGAGGATAAGCCATAGCTGCTGTTGTTGATTATTTCGATTGCCTCTTCTTCTGTGTCAAAGCCGATGATTGGTAAAACAGGTCCGAATATTTCAAGATCCTTTGCGATATCCATGTCCTTGCTTACATCAGTAAGAATTGTAGGATAGATACGAGCGCCTTCACGTTTGCTCCCATAGAAGAGAGTTGCCCCCTGTTTAATTGTGTGATTAATGTATTCTTCTACTTTTCTGGCAGCACTTTCACTTATCAGAGACGTTATCTGTGCTTCAGGATCCATAGCAGATCCGACTTTGAGCTTTGCCAGTCTTTCTGCAAGCTTGGCTGCAAGCTTATCTTTAATATTGTTATGGACTATAAGTCTTTTTGACGAGCAGCATATCTGACCGTTGTTAATTATACGTCCCGTAACTATTTCTTCGCAGGCTTTATCTAAATCGACATCGTCAAATATGATGAGCCCGTCGTTACCGCCCAGTTCAAGCATTAAAGTCTTTAAGGTGTCTGCGGAATTTCTGGCGATTTCAACTCCGGCAGGAGTGCTTCCTGTCATGCAGATTGCTGCAACCTTCGGGCTTTTTATAATCTTTTCAGTTGAAGCACTGCGGTCGCATGTAATAAACTGCGCAGCGCCCTCCGGAATGCCGGCTTCATGTAATATATCTCCCATCTTAAGCACGGCTAAAGGGTTTGAGGTAGGAGCCTTTACAATTACAGTGTTTCCCATAAGAAGGGCAGGAGCTATTTTATGAGCAGTAAGCTCAAGAGGAAAATTAAATGGAATTATACATGCGATTACTCCCAATGGTTCTCTTTTGGTGTAAATCAGATCGCCGAATATTCCCGGAGTGCTGTCTGTTAAAACCTTTCCGTAAAGATGTTTGCCGCGTTCAACTGTCTGTCTTGTAATCTCTGAGGCATCATGGCATTCTTCCCGGCTCTGCAGAATCGGTTTGCCTAATTCCAAAGTGTTCAGCTCCGCAAGCTCATCTTTGTATTTTGTGTCAATTAAATCGGCAAATCTGTATAAGATGTCTGCGCGTTCATATATGGAAAGAGCTTTCCATTTGCCAAGTGAATTGCAGGCTGTGTCGACTATTACCTCGAGGTCGTTTTCATTTTTTAATTCTGTTGTGCCGACAATAGAATTGTCTTCAGGATTCAGAACTTTTAATATCTCTTTCATTTGTATCCTCCTTTTTTATTATCGATTATTATCTGAGCAACTATGTATTATTCTTGCACAACTATTTTATCAAACACCAGGTAACATGGACACAGCCAAAAGTATATATATTATGCGCAATATGTATACTTAGTGCCGGCACGCAATAACTTTCAGAGGGCGTGTCAAGTGGTTTGTGCAGGCACTTTTAATTCCTGGATTCATGTCAGCTGTTATTATGCTGCAGCCTCGGATGTACGGGCGGCCGCTCTGCAAAAAATCATGCAGGGCGCAGGGCATGCGTGGTATAATCATACTGTTAAACTCTGTATGCATGGAGGCGCAGAATATGAGAGACATCAGACTGACATATGAATTCAAGGCAGGATGCAAGGCGGTGAGACTGCTGAAAGAGGCAGGGTATGAGTCGTATTTCATCGGCGGATGTGTGCGGGACGAAATGATGAGGCGGATGAGCAGACCGTCAGCGGAAGATATTTTCGGGTCCTGCAGGTATGCGCATGCGCTGACAGATAAGCCGCATGTGCATGAAAACAGTGCTGCGATAGACATTGATATAACCACGAGCGCCACACCGGAAGAGATGATGCGCGTTTTCCGGGGCATGAAGATTATTGAAACAGGTATAAAGCACGGAACAATCACCTTGCTCGCTGCGGCAGGGGATGGTGGCATGCGGAGCAGTGAGAACGAAAGCGTGCGGATGGTACCGCTGGAGATAACGACATACAGAACAGAATCCGGGTATTCCGACAGCAGGCACCCGGACAGCGTGGGCTTTACACGATCGCTCAGAGAGGACCTGAAAAGAAGAGATTTCACAGTAAATGCGCTGGCGATGGATGAAAACGGCGCGGTGACAGATCTGCTGGGTGCAGAGGAAGACCTGAGAAACCGTGTGCTGCGTGCGGTGGGCGACCCGGACGAAAGGTTCAGAGAAGATGCACTGCGTATACTCAGGGCACTGAGATTTGCCTCGGTATACGGATTCAGGATTGAGGAGAAGACAGAGGCTGCCGTATTCAGAAATAAAGAGCTGCTGAAGCATTTATCCGTGGAACGGATTTTTTCGGAATTCAGGAAGCTGGCTGTCGGAGAGAATGCACCTGCTGTGGTGCGGAGGTATATAGATGTACTCGGGGTGGTGTTCCCTGAACTGCTTGCGATGAAGGGGTTCAATCAGCACAATGAGTATCACAGATATGACGTGCTGGAGCACTGTGTCAGAGCAATGGAGGCAGTCAGAACAACTCCCGAAAACCGTGAATATATGAAGATTGCTGCGCTTTTCCATGATATCGGAAAGCCTCTCACGTATTCGCCGGACGATGAGGGGCGAGGGCACTTTTACGGGCATCCGCAGAAGGGTGCAGAGATTACCGCGGAAATTATGAAGCGGTTTAAAGTCGATAATGCCTTTGCGGACAGGGTTGTGCTTCTTGTGAAATATCACGATCTTCTTTTTAAAAGGGACGAGCGGCTGCTGAAAAGGTGGATGCGGAAGCTTACGCCGGAGGTGATGTTTGAACTGCTGGCGATAAAATGCGCTGACAATCTGGCGACAGGAAATATGCCTGAGGACCTGAAGGTCAGATTCTTTGAAACAGAGGCTATGATGCACAGAATAATCGAGCAGGGGCAGTGCTTTTCGCTGAAGGATCTGGCGGTGAGAGGCAGAGATCTGATTGCCGCCGGAATGAAGCAGGGACCGGAAATCGGCGAGGTGCTTGATTATCTGCTGGAGAGGGTCATAGCCGGAGAGACAGATAATGCAAAGGATGCGCTGCTCGCTGAAGCCGGGGCGTATATGGACAGCCGAGATAAATAATCGAACCGGCGGAAATACATGTGCAGTAAAAGTGAAAAGAGGAAATACTGAAATGGATCATATACAAATATCAAAAGAGCTGCTGGAGTTTACGGAGAAAAGCCCGAGCGCCTTTCATGTGACCGCAAACATAGCAGAATACCTTGAGGCGAGAGGCTTCAGATATCTGCCGGAGACGGAGAAATGGGACATTGCAGGGGGCGGCAGATATTATACGACAAGGAACGGATCGAGCGTCATCGCATTCAGAGTCGGGCGGGACGTCATTGGAGACGGCGGTAACGATGGCGCCGGCAGCGGCGGTACCTGTGACGGCAGTGACAGCAGCGTCAGCGGCGGCAGTGCCGGCGGGTTCAGAATCTGTGCATCCCACAGCGATTCGCCCTCGTACAAGATAAAGGAAGTGCCGGAGCTTGACGGGCCGGGAGGATATCTGCGTCTGAATGTTGAGGGCTACGGCGGAATGATTGACAGCACATGGCTGGACAGGCCGCTGAGCATTGCGGGGCGCGTGCTCGTGCGTGAAAAGGCAGGCTGCGCATCCGGCGCATCAGAAGATGCCGGATGTGTGATAAAATCCAGGCTTCTTTACATAGACCGTGACGTGCTGCTCATTCCTAATGTGGCGATACATATGAATCGTGATATAAACAGCGGATACAAGTTCAACAGACAGGTCGATCTGTGCCCGCTCTTTTCGGCCGGTGCGCTGGAAAAAGGCGCTTTCGGCAGGATGATTGCCGAAGAGCTCGGAGTGAATCCGGAAGATGTACTGGGAAAGGATCTGTTTCTTGTAAATCGGCAGAAGCCGGTGCTCTGGGGGCAGGCGGATGAGTTCATATCGGCGCCGCATCTTGACGATCTGCAGTGTGCTTTTGCATCACTTGCGGCATTTGCAGAGGCATGCGGTGCAGGAAACTGCAGCGAGAAATCAATAAATGTATACTGCTGCTTCGATAATGAAGAAGTTGGGTCGAATACAAAACAGGGAGCAATGTCGACATTCCTTGCTGATACACTGCAGCGCATCAGCTCAAGTCTCGGCATGTCAGCGGAAGATTACCGCAGGACAGTGGCCGGATCATTCATGGTCAGCTGTGACAATGCCCATGCTGTTCATCCGAATCACCCGGAAAAAACAGATGCCGAAAATCGCGTCTTCCTGAACAAGGGTATAGTTATAAAGGAAAGTGCCAATCAGAAGTACACTACAGATGCATTCAGCCGTGCTTTGTTCAGAGAAATATGCCGCGGAGCCGGAGTGCCTGTGCAGACATTTGCAAACCGCAGCGACAGCGCAGGCGGCTCGACGCTGGGCAATCTTTCCAATATACAGGTCAGCATGCATGCGGTCGACATCGGGCTGCCGCAGCTTGCGATGCATTCAAGCTATGAGACAGCGGGCAGCATGGACACGAAATACGCAGTCGATGCGCTCGTGCGGTTTTACAGTACGGATATAAAGATAACAGACGGCGGTGCGGTCATTTAGTTCAGAACAGGCATGAATGTGCGGCTATTTATACCGCTCAATCATGACTGCTGCATTGTGGCCTCCGAATCCGAACGAAGCGGAGACTGCCGTGTCGACATGGAGGTCGCGCGTTTCAGCTGTGATGTTCAGATTCTCGAAGATGGTTCCGCAGGTGTTGCCGTGAACCTTGTTGTGCCGGATTGACTCTGCGCAGGCCATGCTGAGAACTGAGCTCCTGCCGTGTATGCCCAGAACTATTGAAATCCAGGCAGCCAGCGAGCTCTGCATAGTCATCGGAAGACATAGGTGTAAGGATTTTGCAGTGAACGAAATGTAAAAAAATAGAATTTAAGCAAAAAAATTCTTGACAAATCGCGCGTAATGAATTACCATAACTTTACAGATAAGGGAATGATATCAAAATTCAGGGGGCCGAATTAATCGCTGCCTTAAGCTCGATTAAGGTGCATAGTACCGCGGGCGGCTGATAAATGCGGATATCAGAAATCCCGGGTCTGGTTCAGGTTATATATTTGAATAAAACCGATATGGGAATGAAGGGAGAGAGTTATGGGTAATACATTATCATTTGAGGGATTTAAAAATGTCATGATTTCGCAGCTGAACAAGAGACTGGAAGCGGATTCAGGCGGAATGAAGGTTGAGCTGGACAGAGCTGTCAGAAACAATGATACAGTCCGCGAGGGCATCAGACCGTGCGCGTCAAAAGACACACTGGTCCCGGTAATTTATCTGGATGATCTGTATTCGCTTTATGAGGACGGCACGGGCATTGAGGAACTGATTGACGAGGTCAAGCTTTTCTTTGAATCATCAATAGCGCAGAATATGACGGCTGCCGGTGAAATGGGCAGGTTCATGCATGACTGGGAACGCGTCAGACCGTTTGTCGAGTGCAGACTCGTGAACAGCAATGCCAACAGCAGGAGACTTGCGGGAACTCCGTACAGACGAATGGGGGAGTTTGCGATTTCATATCAGATAAAAATCAGCAGCGGCGGTCAGGGATATTATGCGACACAGATAAAAGACTGTATGCTGGAATCCTGGGGTGTAAGCGAGGAAGAGCTGCATGAGGCGGCGCTTTCCAATATGAATCTTCCGCTCAATTTCGTGCTCAGAAAAGCAGAGGATGTTACAGGCATGCCCGGAAGAAGTCCGATGTTCATACTTACAACGAAAAAACAGATACACGGGGCAACTGCGATAATATCGGATGAAGTCAGACAGAATGTGGGAAAATATATGGGAGGAGATTACTATATACTCCCGTCATCAATTCACGAGCTGATAATACTGCCGAAAAAGAGTGCGGCCGATGTCTGTGCGCTTGAACGAATAGTACGCCGGGCGAACAGAAGCTCCTGCGTGTCTGAGGATGAATTCCTCTCGGATAATGTGTATGAATATGATATGACAGCCGCAAAGCTCCTTATGGCAAGAAATCATATTGCCCTGTCCTGACCGGCTCCGGGTTCGGATGGTCAGGTTGAAATTTCATCGGCGCTTGTTCCGGAACACTCAGAGCGGCAATAACACGCAGTCATTTCAGACCGGCAGAATTCAGAAAATCTGGTTTCTGTCGGTTTTGTAGTGTTGACAGCCGGCAGATTTGCGATATAATTAAGTTAAAATAATTATTATTACTTAATTATATCGCATATGGCAATGCTTTTTCATGGAAAACGCACAATCATATGCAGATTTCAGAAAGATGGGGAAAGCAATGAGCTTAAAAAAGGCGCTGGATTCTTTTTACTACAGTACGGCATTATGTAATCTCAGACTGATGAATGAAAAATTTGTCGATGAAAATATAACCTATAACAGCCTGCTGTATCTTGAATTGATTTTCTGTATGAAGGAAGAGGGCTGCACAGCTTCAAAAATCGCAGATATGCTTAATATTTCAAGACCGGGAGTGACACTCAAGATCAATGAACTGATAAAACAGGGACTGGTTGCGAAAACACAGGATCCGGATGACCACAGGAAAAATTATCTGACTGTGAACGAAGAAGCGATACCGCAGTATAAAATATACAAATACCAGGACAATGAAGCAGTCAGAAGAATAACAGAGAAATATTCACAGGAAGAAATCGATAAATTCTGCGATATGCTGGATATTATTTCGGGAATCAATTTTGAAGAACTCAGGGGAGAGTGATTCGGGCATGGACGATGAAAGAAAATATTTTCTGGAAGGACCCGTGCTTCCCGCACTTATGAAATTTGCAGTACCTGTGCTGTTTGCTATGGTATTGCAGGCACTGTACGGGGCAGTAGATTTGTGGGCTGTAGGAAAATTCGGAACCGAGGCGGATATATCAGCGGTTTCGACAGGAAGCCAGACAATGCAGATAATAATCGGAGCGGTGACAGGTCTCTCGATGGGAACAACAGTATTGCTGGGACAGAATGTCGGACGCGGAAATGAAGAGGGAGCGGCGCGGACTGTCGGAAGCAGTGTAAGCATTTTTGTAATTCTCGGAGTTGTTCTGAGTGCTGTAATGATTACAGCAGCTCCTTTTATTGCAGAGGTTATGCAGGCGCCGGATGAGGCCTTTTCCCAGACAACAGATTATATACGTATATGCGGGGGCGGCACTCTTTTTATCGTTGTATATAATCTTATCAGTGCGATATTCAGAGGACTGGGAGATTCTAAATCACCGCTGCTGTTTGTTTCAATCGCATGCATTGTCAATGTTGCCGGTGACATTATTCTGATATATGGACTGGGGATGGGAGCAGCAGGAGCAGCAACAGCTACAGTTGCCGCACAGGCAGTCAGTGTCGCGATGTCACTGGTTTTAATCAGGAGAAAAGGATTTGCGTTTTCTGTAAAGAAAAAGCATTTCCGCATCGACAGGGCAGCCGCAAGTGAAGTAATCAGATTGGGTTCGCCGATAGCGCTGTCAGATATGTGCAATGAGGTGTCATATCTGATAATAATAGGATTTGTAAATATGCTGGGAGTTACCGCATCCGCAGGTGTCGGGATAGCTGAAAAGCTTGTGATTTTCATTCTTCTTATTCCGATGGCATTTATGCAGTCGATTTCAGCATTTACTGCTCAAAATGTCGGAGCGGGACAGTATAAACGCGCAGAAAAGGCTATGCGCAGCGGGATGGCCGCTGCCGCTGTTTTAGGCGGAATAATGTTTTATATATCGTTTTTTCATGGTGACTTTATATCGACAGCCTTTATAAGTGATGCACAGAGTGCAGAGTCATCTGCAGTCATAGCGGCCTCGGCTGAATTTCTCAAGGCTACATCGATAGAGTGTCTGCTCCTTTCGATAGCGTACTGTTTTACCGGCAGTTTCAACGGATATGGGCGAACAACATTTGTTATGCTCCAGGGACTGTGTGCGATTTTTCTTGTAAAAATACCATATGCATGGTTCGCAGCAGGCAAAGAAAAACCGCAGCTTTTTGATATAGGACTCTCAACAGTTTTTGCTGCGGGCTTTACACTTCTCATATGTTTGGTATATTATATATACAGAAGGAAAACTGCACAGACAGACCCCAAGGAGGTATTAAATGAACAGAATAATAACTATAGGCCGTGAATTCGGAAGCGGTGGAAGAGAGATAGGCCATAAAATCGCCGAGAAGCTTCACATCGCTTATTACGACCGTGCGATAGTAAACGAGCTGATGAAGCGTACGGAGCTGGCTGAGGACTATCTCAAGAAGATGGAAGAAACAGGACCGTTTCCGCTCATGACATTTACGACAGGAAGATCACTCTGGTCGTCAATGAATCCGATGCTCGAGCAGCATATCGACGTGCTGTCTGAGGAGAGCGAAGTGATAATGGAGATGGCAAAGAAATCAGACTGCGTTATAGTAGGCAGAAGAGCTGACTATGTTCTCCGCGAGATGAACCCGCTCAGAGTATTCACTTATGCTGATATGGATTACAAGCTGGCACGATGCCGCGCAAGAGAAAAAGCAGAAGAAAAGATGACTGACAAGAAGCTTCGTCAGGAAATCAACAGAATGGACAAGAATCGTTCGGAGTATTATGCATTCCTTACAGGAAACAAATGGGGAGACAGAAATAATTATGATCTGTGCGTAAATACAGGAACAAACAGTATTGACAAAATTGTTGACGGAATAATAGCTTTTCTTTAAGAATATGTAAAGCGCAGTAAAGCCCTTCAGATGACGGGCAAATGAAGTCAGCTGAAGATTAACTGAAAATCGACTGAAAATCAACTGAAGAGATTTTTTTGTAAAGCCGGCAGAACAGCATAAGCTGACTGCCGGTTTCCGTATATGCGGCAAAAAAACATATAACGGAAAAGCATATCATATCGTATAATATAATATACTGCACATTAATATCAGCAAAGGCATCCTTTCGAATACAGCAGTGAAATAAAAACGGCAAAATCAATTGAAAAGAGGAGGAACAGCAAATGACAGATTTCAGTTTGGTGGAAAAAAATCTTAAAGAACGTGGATATAAAGTCTGTTCGTTTGAGACTGCAGCGCAGGCGGCAGATTATCTGGCGGAGGAGCTCAAGGGAAAGACTGTGGGCATCGGCGGTTCGGTCACAATCAGAGATATGGGACTTTACAGCCGGCTGACAGAGAACAGTACTGTCTACTGGCACTGGGAAACAGGCCCGGAGGCAAGAGATGATGCTGCAAAAGCGCAGGTATATCTGACATCGGTAAACGGGCTGGCTGAAACGGGTGAAATCGTCAATATAGACGGAGCCGGAAACCGCGTGGCATCTACACTTTACGGACACGAAAAAGTGTATTTCATAGTAGGTGAAAATAAACTGGCAAAGGATCTTGAGGGCACAATCTGGCGTGCCAGAAATGTAGCTTCGCCGAAAAACGCAAGGAAGCTCGGCAAGAAAACACCGTGTGCCGCAAAGGCCGACAGATGCTATAACTGTAAAAGTCCGGACAGGATATGCCGCGGCCTTGTGATCCTCTGGGAACCGATGATGGGGATGGAGGCCGAGGTTATTCTGATAGATGAGGAACTCGGATTTTAAATGAGAAAGGAACGGATTTTATGCGCAGTGAACTGACCGCTTTGAGACGCAGAATGAAAGAAACGGGAATAGATTTATACATAGTGCCGACAACGGATTTTCACGGATCGGAATATGTGAATGATTATTTCAGATGCAGAGAATATGTATCCGGATTTACGGGATCGGCAGGAACACTTGTGGTGGAGCAGGACCGCGCGGAGCTCTGGACCGACGGCAGATATTTTCTGCAGGCGCACAGTCAGCTTGACGGAAGCGGGATTGATCTCATGAAGATGGGGCAGCCGGGCGTGCCGGCAATTACAGAATATATATCCGGAAGAATTGCCGAAATGCCTGAAAAACAGAGCAAAGCGCAGTTTACGATAGGATTTGACGGCAGAATAGTCAGCAGTATGATGGGACGTAAGCTGGAGAGTCTGCACCCGTCCGTAAACATAATCAGTGATAAAGACCTTGTCGGTGATATATGGGAAAATCGTCCTCAGCTGATTCCATCGCAGATATATAAGCTGCCGCTCGAGGTTACCGGAGAGACAAAGACTTCAAAGCTGGCCCGGATAAGAACTGAAATGGGCAAAGCCGACTGGCTGCTTGTCAGTAAGCTTGAGGATATCGCATGGATATACAATCTGAGAGGGCGCGATGTGGAGCATACGCCGGTATTTTATGCCTTTGCACTTATATCGCACAAAGACGATATACTTTATGTGATGGATGATTCTTATGTAAAGCGCGCAGCCGCCGCGTTTTCAAACGATGCCGCTGATGTGAGCTGCACAGCAGACGCGGGCGCTTTGGCGGGCATGAATGGTGCGGCAGATACGGGCAGCGCTTCATTAATGAAGGACACTTCAGCCATAAAGAGCACCGGAGGAACAATCGTAAAGAAATATGATGAGATTTTCGGAGATCTCGCTGATCTTACAGACTGTACTCTCATGCTTGATGAAGATTCCGTATCATATGCTCTCGGAAAAAGCACGGCAGAATCAGTAAAGTGCATATTCAGCAAAAGTCCCGCAGAAAAACTCAAGGCGGTGAAAAACGCTGCAGAAATAAAATCCACCGTAAATGCACATATCAAGGACGGTGCGGCGATGGCTGAGTTCCTGTACTGGCTTAAAACAGGTATCAGCACTGAAACGATTACCGAAATATCGCTGGCGGACTATCTCGAAAGCTGCAGGAGAAAGAGAGGCGCATACGATCTGAGCTTTGACACTATCGCCGGATATGAAGAGCACGGCGCGATAATCCATTACTCGGCAACTGAGAGCAGCAGTGCGGAGCTGAAGCCGGAGGGATTTGTGCTCATAGATTCCGGAGGGCAGTACGAGGACGGAACAACTGATATAACGAGAACTGTCGCACTCGGCCCTGTAAGCAGTGAAAGAAAACGGAATTATACGGCAGTCCTTAAAGCGCATATTGATCTTGCCATGGCTGTCTTTGATAAGGATACAACGGGTGCAGATCTTGATGTGGCTGCCAGAAAACCGCTCAGAGAGCTGGGACTGGACTTCAATCACGGAACGGGTCACGGGGTCGGGCATATGCTGAGTGTGCATGAAGGACCGAACACTATAAGCCCGAGAGCCGCCGGCTGCCGGATAGTACCGGGAATGATAACGAGTGACGAACCGGGTGTTTACCTGGAGGGCGAGTACGGTATACGTACCGAAAACGAGATTCTCTGCATAGAGAAAGACGGGAAATATGCATTCGAAATGTTAACGTTCTGTCCATATGAAAGAGCGGCAATTGACATATCGATGCTTACAGAGGCAGAAATAAAATATATTGATGGGTATCACAGAAAAGTATATGAAACGCTGGCGCCGCTGCTTGATGCGGAAATATCAGAGTGGCTTGAAGAACAGTGCAGACCTCTGCCCTGATACTGCAGACCGGCCTCTGCACTGATGCCGCTGATTGGCCTCAGCTCAGATACTGCCGAACGGCTTATGTACCGCCGACGCCGATATGCCTGCACTCTTCAGATAACCGGAGATAAAAAAGGTTACAGCACTTCAGATGAAATGCTGTAACCTCCGATAAAAATCTGATTCTGCATAAAATGCCGCGCCTGTTCTGTTTAAACATGGTCTGCTGTGCCGTTCTGCTTAAGCATGGTCTACAGCTCAGCCCGCCAATCGGCTTTCTGCAGCTCAGCCCCCTGCAACTACTCGGCGAAGCGTTACCTTGTCGCCTTCATGAACCTCAGTGGTTTCATAGTCTGCAGGTCTGACGCGCACGTCATTTATCTTTACCATAGCGCGGCTCATAGTCTGAGCCTTCATCATGTCAGAAACAGTCGTGCCCTCAGCGACTTCGGCTTCTTTCTGGTTGAGTATAATTTTCACTTGCAACACCTCCTTTTTATCATAATCCGATATATTCGGCATAAACGGCTTTTGCTTTTTTTTCATCGCTGACATGCTTGATTATCGCTCTGCCGTTTTTGAACAGCTTGATTTCGATATTGCCGTCACTGAAGTCCAGCGTATACTGCGTATATTTTACAGTGCCCTGAGACTGCAGCTTTTCGGCATATTTTTCAAAGCTGATTTCACCTTCTCTTGTAGGTATGACCTGGACGGAATCCTTGCCGCACATAGCAGCAGTCTGAGATCCCGCGGCCTTGCCGTAAAATGTATAGTCTTTTTTCCCGCAGACAGGGCATTCACTGTCCTTTTCCACAGGCACATAGTCAAAATAATTTTCCCATACATCGAATGTCACGAGCTCTTTCCTGACAGCATCCGAACCGCTCAGTATCTTGAGCGCCTCTGCGGACTGCAGCGCTGCCACTACAGCGGCTGCCGGATTAAGTATTCCTACTGTCGCACATGTAGGCTGCTCGCCGGGCGCATACTGCTCCTCTCCGAGGAAGCATTTGAGACACGGCTTGTCGTCTCCGGGCAGAACATTCATTGTCATGCCGGATGATGCGAGCGTGCCGCCGTAAATCCACGGCTTCTGCAGATGATGGCAGGCCTCGTTCAGCAGGAGGCGTACCTCCATGCTGTCAGTCGCATCGATTACAAGATCGACATCCTCGATAAGATGATCGATTGTTCCGCTGTTGACATCTGAAATAACGGGGTCTATCTCCACCTCGGAATTCACTGTTTTCAGATATTCATATGCGGCAACAACCTTCGGAGTTTCATCGGCTGCGTCCTTTTCCGTAAAAATTGTCTGCCTCTGAAGCTCTGCGAGTTCAATATAGTCGCCGTCAATAAGCCGCACATAACCGACACCGGCTCTGACAAGGCTGTTTGCGACAGCTCCGCCTATTGAGCTCATTTCGATGATGGCAACTCGTCCTTTTTTGATTTTTTCCTGTCCGTCAGGTCCTATTCCCGCGAAAATCTCCTGCCGCACATAACGTGATACACTGCTGTTTCCCATTATAATTCACCTCTGCTTATGATGCCCACGCTCTCTATGCAGGCATTAATCTCATCCTCGGTGGTGAAATATCCCGGGCTGATGCGGACTGTTCCGCCGGTATTGAGCGTGCCGATTGCCTCATGCGCATAAGGTGCGCAGTGAAGCCCGCTCCTCGTTGCAATGTCAAATACCTGATCCAGATAAATGGAAATATCCTGCGGTTCATATCCATCGATTGTTATGGAAACCACAGGTCCGCGGTCATGCTCGAGAGGACTGTATATGTGCACGCCATCAAGCTCTGAAAGCCCTGCAATGAGCATATCCGTGAGCGCTTTGTCACGTGCATGGATTTTGTCGATGCCCTCGTCCATTATGAACTTGATTCCTGCGCCGAGTCCGGCGATGCCGGGAACATTGAGCGTGCCGCTTTCATATCTGTCAGGTCTGTCTTCAGGCTGGTGCAGCATTTCGGATTTGCTGCCGGTGCCGCCCTGCTTGAGCGGCCGGATATCAAGTCCGGGCTTTATGTAAAGTCCGCCCGTGCCCTGAGGTCCGTACAGGCATTTGTGTCCCGGAAAAGCGAGCATATCTATGTTCATGTCCTGAACGTCTATTTTCACGGCGCCTGCAGACTGCGAGGCATCCACGAGGAACGGTACGCCCTTTTCACGGCATATTCTGCCGATGGCTTTCACATCATTTATCGTGCCGGTAACATTCGATATATGACTGATGACAACGAGTTTTGAGTTTTCTTTTATTGCCGCTGCAATTTCGGAGGGATCCGTGCCGGTTTCGATGTCGGAATGTATTTTAGTTACCTCGACACCCGCGTCCTTGAGATGTTCCAGAGGTCTTGCGACTGAGTTGTGTTCGAGAGAGGATGTTATGACATGATCTCCCGGAGCCACCGATCCGTGTATCGCGAGGTTGAGCGCATCTGTTGCATTGGAACAGAACACAATCGACTCAGGATTCTCAGCATGGAAAAAACGGCTGCACAAAAGTCTCGTTTCTGCGACGATGCCGCCCGCCGTAAGAGACAGTTTGTGTCCGGAACGCCCCGGATTGCCGGAGGCATTCATGAGTGCGTCATTGACTGCAGCATAGACCGGTTCGGGTTTCCTGCCGGATGTAGCTGCATAATCTAAATAAATCATGGTTCGCCTTCCTGTAAATAATATTTAATTTTAAGTATATTGTAACATATATGATACAGGATGAGTATCGCAATTTTAAGGCTGAAATGTAATATGTTTGCTGATATAATCATATGGTAACCGGGAAAAACGGCATTTCGGAAGGGTGCCGCCCGGGCCGCAGTTGAATCCGGCGGTTAATTGCTGCCGGCAGTTAATGGCAGCTGAATTACCGGCCGGAAATGCCGGATAATTATGCCGGCGCGCATGAAAGTCAAGTGATGCTTAACAATCCGGCACCATAGTAATGAGAAAAGAGGCAGAAATGATATATGATTTTGACGAAATAATAGACCGAAAAAATACAAACTGTGAAAATGTCGAGGGCTTTCGTTCATACATGTTTGCGGATGAACCGGATATAGAGCTTCCCGTACCTGACGATGAGCTTGTCAGGATGTGGGTGGCTGACATGGAGTTTGCAGCTGCACCTGAAATATGTGCGGCTTTGCATGAAAGGACAGAAAAGCGCATCTTCGGATATACGAGTGTGTTCGACAGCCGATATTACGACGCGTTCTCGGCCTGGTGCAGGAAGCGGTACGGCTGGGAATTCCCCCGTGAGGAGCTGGTGTTTTCGCCGGGGGTGATACCGGCGCTTTATGAGCTGACGGAGCTGCTGACAGAGCCTGATGAAAAGGTGCTGTTCACGACACCGTCGTACGGATTTTTCAAGCATGCGTGCAGATACAGCGGCAGGCAGTTTATAAGTTCGGACCTGATAAATGAGGGCGGGCATTTTCGTGTAGATATCGAAGATTTTGCTGCAAAGGCTGCAGATCCGGATGTGAAGCTGGTGATATGGTGCAATCCTCACAATCCGACCGGCAGGGTCTGGACAGAGGCCGAGGCCCGTGAGATAGCTGAAATCGTTGAGAAAAATGATTTGTGGATTGTCTCGGATGAGATTCACTGCGACCTGACGAGAAAGAACCGGCAGCATATTCCGATGGGGAAGATAATGCCGGACTACAGAAAGCTGGTGACATGCATGGCGGCAAGCAAAACGTTTAATCTGGCGGGTATGCTGTTTTCGAATATTATTATCAGGGATGCGGAGCTGCGCAGGGAATTCGTGCGCAGGAACAAGCTCGGTGAATCGGTGAACCCGCTGTCACTGGCGGCTTATCAGGCAGCATATGAAAAGGGCGCACCGTGGCTTGACCAGCTGCAGGATTACCTGGATGCCAATTTCGAGTTTGCTGTAAAGTTCATAAGAGAGAATATTCCGGGGGCTGTGTGCGAGGTGCCGGAGGCAACGTACCTGCTGTGGGTCGACATGAACGAAACAGCGCTGAACAGGTGCGGCGGCGCAAAGGACACAGCAGGAGAAGACGGCGTTGATATGAACGGCGCTGCCGATTCTAATGCCGCAGTAGGAGAGGACTCAATTGATATGAACGGGCTTTCGAAGTTTTTCGCAAAAGACGCAGGTGTCCTCGTGGAAAGCGGCGATAAGCTTTTCGTTGGAAATGCGGAGGGCTTTGTGCGGATTAATCTGGCAATGCCGCGCGCTGTTGTGAAGAAGGGCCTTGAACGAATAGCGGCAGCAATAGAGGGAAAAGCTCTTTAGTGCACATTGCCGGTCCCTCCGCTGCGTATAAGAATATTTTTGAGAAACTGCAGCGAGGTGTTTTTATAGGACATGTAAAAGTGTACAATAAAGGAAAAATTATTCGGGGTAATACTATACAGCTTTGTTCGGGGACTTTTGAAATGAAGAGACGAGACGGAGGTGCACAACCATGGAAAAAATAAAAAAACTGATTAATAATGCTGCGGAGGTGATTGATGCCGGCGAATATCCCGGTGTCAGCAGCTTTTTTACAGAGCTGTCCCGCGAGAGGGCTGAGAATATGGAGTCACCTATGGAGATTATCGCTCAGCTCTATGAAATGAAGCCGCTTCCAAAAGCGGCATGGGATTTCATTATTGAGCTTCTTAAGCTTGAAATCGATAATGAAAATGACGATGCCATGAATAATCTGGGAGCTATGTATTACAATGGAGCCGGCTGCGAACAGAGCTTTGAAAAGGCTGTATATTACTACAATATGGCTGCTGAACGCGGGAACAGACAGGCACAGGAAAATCTGGGATACTGTTATTATTACGGCAGAAATATGCCTGTGGATTATGAAAAGGCTTTTCACTGTTTTGCGCTCGGAGCATTTGACGGACATCTGATTTCTCTTTACAAAATCGGTGATATGTATGCCAATGGCTATTATGTCGAAAAAAACGAAAGGGAGGCCTTCGTCATCTATATGCGATGCCTGGATACAATGACAGACGAAGCTGCGAAGGTGGCAGCAGGCCCTGTTTATCTGCGCCTTGGGAAGGCATTCCTCTACGGGAAGGGCACCGAAGCCAATGCAGAAACAGCACTGATCTGTTATCAGAAGGCAGAACTGTTCTTGTATGATATGGTGAAAAGCGGCGACGCTATGTATAAAAAGAGTCTTAATGCTGCTGTTGACGGACAGGCCAGGGCAAGAGAAAAGCTTGCATCCGCTTTGCATGCATGAGCTGTTTTGGATAAGCGGTATCCCGTCACTGCATGAGTTCCGATACATCCGATTGACAAAACAGGGCGCTTTTTATATGATTTAAATGTTTAAATGGTATATGATAAACACAGCATATA
>CAVECM010000039.1:0-17774 GCA_963614095.1 Bacteroidaceae bacterium | reverse complement strand
TAACCCGACGAACGGAGTGAGTCGCTGGTAGGTCCCCCGTCAGAGGCACAGCGCTTCAGCACGTGGTGCCTTACGACAAGAAAATAATCAGGATTAAGAGCTGTCGCAGGCAGAAACAATACAGCTGAAGCGGCAGCTTTTTAGTTTGCATTGCAGAATTTACCAAAACTCGTCCACGGACATTATTATTTTGGTAAAATTCCTGCGATATTTTCAATTCGGAGGATGCTGATTACCAAAATCTTAATATTGTATATGTTATTTTGGTATTTTTCTTTGAGAAAAACCGATTTTCGCCTGTGGTATATACCAAAAGGCAATGTGTATATATATGATTTTGGTAAACACCTTGCTGAAAACAGACGAAAAAGAGTATTTTTTACCAAAATTCGTCTTCAACAAGCGTCTTTTGGTTTTTTCATCGATGTCAGCAGTCAAAAGCCGCGCATATTATTTTTTTTCAGTTAATCTGATGCAGGAAGCTTCAGTCCAAAGAGGCACAGAAAAAATAATATAGGCACATGATAATAATGCACGGCAAAACGGACAAATTTCTAAAATTTGGGATACAATCATTAACTCAGCATGCTATAATAGTATTCTGAAATCGAAACAATGATAAACCAATCAGCACCGGCTGAAAATTAATCAATAATAAAAAGCATAAACCAACTTCAATATAATAATGCACTACGAGGTAAACCGGAATGAAAGATATATATATCGCAGATTTAAAAACAGGGCAGGAATTCATGTCATACTTTATAGTAAAAACTGTGGCAGTGAAGGTGGGCTCAAACAGAAAAGCATATCTTGATCTGCTGCTTGCAGATAAAACAGGCGATATTTCCGCAAAAAAATGGGATATCGCAGATGAGGAAATGCCGGGACTGCAGAAAATAAAAGAAGGCAGCGTAATAAAAGTCAAAGCGCAGGTAACAGAATGGAATGGCATGAAGCAGCTGCGCGTGACGCGAATCAGGCAGACCTCTGCTGAAGACGGAATTGTCATGATGGATTATATAAAGGCGGCACCGGAGGATGCGGCAGAGATGTATGATTATATTTACAGCAGAGCAGCGGCTTTTGAAGATAAGGACCTCCGCAATATATGCGTGAGGGAGCTGACAGACAACAGAGAAAAGCTGATGTACTATCCTGCTGCGCAGAAAAACCATCATGCGGAAATGTCAGGTCTTCTCTATCATGTAAAGAGAATGCTTATGATGGCGGAGAGAGCGTGCGAGGTTTACACGAATCTGAACAGAGAACTTGTGATGGCGGGCGTCATACTCCATGACATGGAAAAAATAAATGAAATTGAGTCAAATGAACTCGGGATATCGACAGGCTATTCATTTGAGGGAAAGATGCTCGGGCATCTCATTCAAGGCGTGAGGACAATTGACAGGTTGTCAATCGAGCTGGAAATTCCGAGAGAAAAAGCGGTGATGCTTGAACATATGATACTTTCGCACCACTACGAACCGGAATTCGGCAGCCCGAAAAAGCCGCTTTTCCCTGAAGCGGAAATGCTCCATTATCTGGATATGGTGGATGCGAAAATGTTCGATATGCAGGAAGCAGTGGAAAAAACAGAGCCCGGATGCTTCAGCGACAGAATCTGGACGCTGGACAACAGGAACATATACAGAGCCAAAGAGTGGTAGGAACTGACTGACTATGCTGGTAGAAAAACAAGGAAGAATTGAAGAAATAATTTTTCATAACAGCGAAAACGGGTATACAGTTGCTGATTTTGTCAGTGAAATCGAGGGTGAGACCGAGTTTTTCACAGCGGTGGGAAATCTTCCCTCAGCGGCTGCAGGCATGAGCTATATACTTCACGGAGAATACGTGACGCATCCTGTGTACGGTGAGCAGTTTGCAATAAAATGCTTCGAGGAGGTAATGCCGTCGACAGAGGACGGGATAAGAGAATTTCTCTCCTCTGAGGCCATGAAGGGTATCGGCAGAAAAACGGCAGCTGCGCTTGTTTCCGCATTCGGCACAGACACGCTGAGGATTATAGAGGAAGAGCCGGAAAGGCTCACAGAAATTCCGGGTATAGGTAAAAAAACGGCAGAGCGTGTGTCAAAAGCCTTTGGAAAACAGAGAGAATTCGCAGGGATAGTTCTGTATCTGCAGCAGTTCGGCATAAATGCGGAATATGCGATGAAGCTGTATCGGGTATACGGTGCGGATACTGTCGAAACGGTGAAGGAAAACCCGTACAGGCTGGTCGAGGATATTTTCGGCATCGGATTTAAGAAAGCCGACAAAATCGCAGAGCAGATGGGTATTGCAAGGGATGATGAATTCCGAATAAAGAGCGGTATAAAGTATATGCTGTCCTTCTATGCGGGAGAGGGCAATACATTTCTGCCGCAGGATTTCTTGTGTGAGAAATGTGCGGAACTTCTGGATATTACTATGGAGCAGATCGGGGAAGAGCTTATCGGCATGGCATTCGAGGGAGATATCTGTATCGAAAATCTTGACGGACGTAATGCAGTGTTTCTTGCAGCGTATCATGCGGCTGAACAGAATGTATGCAGATGTCTGACTGAGCTGAGCGGAGCGACTATCAAGCCGATTTCGGGGGGCGTGGACAGTATGATAAAAAGAACTGAAAACGCAACGGGTATTTTCCTTTCGGACAATCAGAAGCACGCAGTGAAGACATCACTGCAGATGGGAGTATCGATAATCACAGGAGGACCGGGAACCGGCAAGACGACAATAATAAACACGATTATCAACATACTTGAAGAAAGCGGACTCAAGACAGCAATAGCAGCGCCTACGGGGAGAGCCGCAAAGCGCATAAGCGAGACATCAGGGCATTATGCATCGACGATACACAGACTTCTGGAGTATTACTTTTCGGAAAGTGAAGGCATGATGCGCTTTGGAAAAACGAAGGAAGACAAGCTTGATTACGATGCGGTAATAGTTGATGAGGCATCCATGATAGATCTCATGCTGATGAACGGTCTGGTCAGTGCGATCAGGCCGGGAACACGGCTGATTATAGTCGGGGACGCGGATCAGCTGCCGTCGGTCGGAGCAGGAAATGTGCTGCGTGACATGATCAGCAGTGAATATATATATTATACTAAGCTGACGGAGATATTCAGACAGGCTAAGGAGAGCATGATTGTAGTCAATGCTCACAGGATAAATCACGGAGAATATCCCGATTGTAATGCAAAGGGCACGGATTTTTTCCTTCTGAGGCGTTCCTCAGAGAAGGAGATGCTGGAGACCATAAAATCGCTTTGCCTTAAGAGACTTCCGGACTATTACACAGATATAACACCGAAATCGGATATTCAGGTCCTGACACCGGTAAGAAAGGGGCTTCTGGGAAGCATCAATCTCAATAAAGAGCTCCAGGAGGTGATTAACCCGCCCGGCCCTGAGCACGCTGAAAAAAAATTCGGAGACCGTATTTTCCGCAAGGGTGATAAGGTGATGCAGATTAAGAACAACTATCAGCTGGCCTGGAAAAATCGTGAGGATTTTACAGAAGGCGAAGGTGTTTTCAACGGAGATGTGGGTCTGATTGAGAATGTCGATACAGAGTTCAATGAGGTGTCTGTCGTATATGATGACTGCAGGTATGTAACATACAGCTTCAATCAGCTGGATGAGCTGGAGCTGGCATATGCCGTCACTGTGCATAAAAGCCAGGGCAGTGAATTCCCGATTGTGATAATGCCGGTGAGCTGGTTTCCGCCGGTGCTGGCAACCAGAAATCTGCTGTATACAGGGGTGACAAGAGGAAAACGCGCAGTTGTGCTTGTCGGTTCAGAAAACAAGCTTAATGCAATGGTCGATAATGACAGAATAAATGAACGCTTTTCGGGACTCGGTGTGCGTCTGGGGCGCATCATGGAAATAGAAAGCAAGTGGTGAGTTCATGTAAAAAAGCATAAAGGGATGGGGATTAAATGATGAAAAAAGAAATAAGAGAGAATCTGCGGAAGCTGAAGGGAATAGTGTCAGAGGCAGTTTTTCCTTCAAACATCTACTGTATCTGCTGCGGCAGTCTTATAGACGGCACAAGGCCGTATTCGCTCTGTGACAGATGCGTAAGGAAGATTCACTGGACGGGTCCGCATACATGTGAAAAGTGCGGCAAGGCACTGCCGGATACATATTCGGGCAGGCTGTGTTATGACTGCATGGTTTTCAGGCATGATTTCAGCAGGGGATACAGCTGCTTTACATATGGACTGCATGAACGCGAGCTGCTGTTTGATTTTAAATACAACGGCAAACGGTACCTTGCAGAAAAATTCGGTGATATACTTTATGACAGAATTTCTTGTGAAGATATATATCCGGATGTTATAATACCTGTGCCGGTAAGCCGCAGCCGTATGAAAACGCGCGGATTTAATCAGTCGGCACTGCTTGCGGGGCGTTTATCCGAGCTGTGGGGGATACCCGCAGACGACAAAATTCTTATCAGGCAGAAGGATACACCGCCTCTGCGGGGACTTGCGCCGGCAGAGCGAGAGGGACAGCTTGCGGATGCCTTTGCGGTGGCGGCCGGAAAAGCTGATAAAATCAAGGGTAAAAGTGCATTGCTGATAGACGATATATTCACGACGGGCATAACAGCTGATGCATGCAGCAGGGTGCTTCTGAAAGCAGGCGCATCGGATGTATCGCTCCTCACGCTGGCATCGGGAGGAAACAGGAAACCCTCGCTTTCATAAAAAAACAATACAGCACATATATATGGTTCAGGTCTGTGGTTGAAAGGCCAGGCCAGCTACGGGCAAAAGGTCCCACGTAAGCTGATCCGCAAGGCGGCAGTGATCATGGCGTAGTTTAGAAGTAAGTCCTCTGAGAAACTCAGGTTAAGGCAGGTGTGGGGGCAAAGACCAGGTCAGCTGAACCATATATATGTGCTGTTATGGACTCGAAATGAATCATATACAATAAGTTCTGTTTATAAAACCCAAGTATATAACAATAGATATTAATAGAAAAATCAACAGTTCTGTTCTGCTGACGGAACTGTTGATTTTTACATGAGGCTGTTTATGTAAATGCTGAAATACATCTGCATAAAAGTACATTGTATGCAATAACATTTTACTGACAAATGTATTATTGTGATTAATTACCCTATCAATCGCATGTGTTTGTCTGATCATCCCAGTTTACAATAGGGTTATCTATAATATTTTTTATTTCGGTATAAAAATCCGAACCAAGATAATATTTTTCAGGAATATTAGGATTACTTTCTCCCTTTGTCAATGCCTCTATCCCTGCTTTTACTTTTTCGGCAGTTGCAGGAAGTTCATGAATTCTTACCCCGCAGGCATTATAAATTGCATTTATTACAGCCATATGACCTCCCGACTGATATGCCTCCGATGCTCCTGATGAACCAAACGGACCATATTCATCATATTCGTCAATATGAATTACATTCATATCATCCGGTATATCTTTAATATACGGCACCCCTGCCTTAAACATATTTGTATCTTTTCGTACATCCAGGATTACATATAAAGGTGCAATCCGCCCCATTAATGTTCAATGTCATTTTTTGAAAATTCATCGTTTACCTCCTGAGATATCAATTATTATCGCTCGAATCAGCAGAATTATATATTTGCTCCTGCGCTTTTGATACATACTTTTGTATATCTGTCCACATCTTAAGGATATTTACAGGATATGCTGCAATTTGCACATGACATATTAAAATGATTGAGCCGGGCCGGCGCATTAATCCGATGTGCTTTGTAAGCAGGTACTATGTCATGTTTCCAATCTGTGAAGATTTTCAGATTTTTCTGTGAATGAAGCAAAAAAACGGTGCAGTGCGCAGAAGTATATGTTATAATCTAGAAAAGCATCAAAGTTAAGCTTAAAAGGAGGTTACCAATATGAAGACAGTTATAAACGGAAAAAACTACACACCGAGTGACAAGCTTAAGGAAACTATAGAAAAGAAGTTTGTAAAACTGGACAAATACTTTTCGAATGAGATAACCGGAAATATTATGGTAATAAAAGAGAAAGATGGCTACAAAATCGAGGCAACCATCAATGCGAAGGGAACTATATTCAGAGCAGAAGTAAAGGCCAACGATCCTTATGATGCTGTTGACAGAGTTATAGATAAGCTTTCAAGCCAGATGACGAGATTCAAGGGCAAGCTGCAGAAGAAGTATAAGGGACATAAGGATCTTACTTTTGCAGAGCTGCCTGAAGCAGAGGAGCCTGAAGAAATTCAGGTAGTAAAGAAAAAGAAATTTGAACTCACGCCGATGACAGTGGATGAGGCAATTGTTCAGATGGAGCTGCTGGCACACAACTTCTTTGTATTCCTCAATATCGAAACAGATTCGGTAAACGTGGTATACAGAAGAAAAGACAGTGATTACGGTCTGCTGGAAACCACATATTAGTACTCAGCAGACAGTGATTGAGACTTCAGTTGCGGGCAGCCGGATTCTCAGTGCGGGATGAAGAATCCTTCGCACACAACGATTGGATCCGGTGAAGAACCGATTCGGATACGGCACTGTGCAGGATAACTGAATGACAGGGCACAGACAG
Organism: Bacteroidaceae bacterium; assembly: GCA_963614095.1. Classification (GTDB taxonomy): domain Bacteria; phylum Bacillota; class Clostridia; order Peptostreptococcales; family Anaerovoracaceae; genus Lentihominibacter. Next base: position 11,177 of record CAVECM010000039.1, on the reverse strand, counting down.
CAAAAGAAAACAACAGGATATAAGATATAAAACATAAGAAACCGCCGCTCCGGGATATGGCTGTGGAAACAGAGATAGTATCTGCGGGGCGGTTTTTTCATGAGATTATTTCCGGGTAATGTGCTGCGGAACCGGGAGATTTTCCGGATACCTGCTGCATCGGATTGTCTGAAAAAAATAAGAAGGCCTGAATCAGAGGCCGGTGGATTGTAAAAAAATCAAAATGAAAAATAAGTGAAGTCTTAGTGTTTTATGGGCATTCCTATTGAAAGATGATACTATATTTTGTAAAATAGAAAGAGTTACTTAAGCGTTAAAAGGGAGCAGACTGATGCAGAAATTTCTTGAAAACGTTATCTATGGACTCGGTGTAAACGATGTCATAGATATACTTATAGTTGCTTTTGTTGTATATAAGCTGCTTGGGCTTATCAAGCAGACAAGAGCAGAGCAGCTCATGAAGGGCGTGATAGTGCTGGTTGTGGCAACATTCCTTTCGGGACTGCTTAATTTGCATACATTAAACTGGCTGCTCAAGGGTACTGTAGCACTCGGCGCTGTTGCGATACTGGTCGTATTCCAGCCGGAGCTCAGGCGCGCCCTGGAATACATGGGCAGAAGCAAATTTGTGAAGGCACCGCTTCGTGAGATGGATAAAGAAAAAGGCAAGCAGATAACATCGCATATCGTGAAGGCTGTAGAAGCTTTTTCCAGAGACAGAGTCGGTGCACTTATCGTTTTTGAGAAGGAAACCTCACTTTCCGATATAATGGAAAGCGGCACAATAGTTGATGCCGAAACGTCGGAACAGCTTCTTGGGAATATATTTTATGAGGGAGCTCCCATGCATGACGGTGCGGTGATAATCCGCAACGGACGTGTATATGCAGCCGGGTGTGTTCTGCCTCTTACAAGAAACAATTCGATAAGCAAGGATCTGGGAACAAGACATCGTGCCGGCATCGGAATTACTGAGAACTCGGATGCACTCACGATTATTGTATCAGAGGAAACAGGAATAATATCCATGGCCAGCGAGGGTCAGCTGTCAAGATTTCTTGATATCAAAACCGTTGAAAAAATACTGCTCAACATGTACCTTAACACGGGAGAAATAACCGGAACCATGGCTTTAATACCTAAATTTTTCAAGAAGATCAGGGGGAAGAACAATGCTGAATAACAAACCTTTTCTAAGGGTACTCTCTCTGGTGGTGGCAATATTGCTGTGGGCGTATGTCATGGGAGAAGTAGACCCTTCAAAAACAGCAGTGATAAGTGATATTACCGTGAGCTTTACAAATACAGAAACACTGGCGGAAGAAGGTCTGGCACCGATTGCCAACGACAGCATGACGATTTCCGCCAAAATAAAAGGAAAGCGTTCACTTGTGAATGATGTGAAGAAGAACGGACTGTCGGCATATGTGGATGTATCTTCATGCAAAGAAGGCAAGAATATGCTGGAGGTGACGATAAATACTCCCGACGGCATAAGTGTAAAAAGTGTTTCAGACGAGTATATCAGTTTTAAGGTGGAAGAAATAAAAGAGGCAAACAAGCCGGTATCGGTAAGTGTCGAGAAAAACCACGGCAACGGAACAGAGGTGCCGTGGGTACTTTCGTACTCGCCTGAAGTAGTGACGGTGTCGGGTGCAGCAAGCCTTGTGGATAAAGTAGCTGAGATTAAGGGAACTGTTTCTGCGGACAATCTGCGCAGCGACAGAAGCAGCCGGGAGTATGCAGAACTCACACCTGTTGATAAGAACGGTGATGCTGTTTCAGGAGTTGAAATACAGGAGAGCAATGTGACGGCTGAAGTCAGACTGCTCACATACAAGACTGTGCCGGCAGAGGTTTCGGCGGAGAATATCGAGGACGGATATGAAGCAGACAGCATTACTGTTTCAGGATATGTAAAGATAGTTGCGAGCTCAGACATTGCAGACAGTATAAGCAGTGTAAAGGGCACAGTGGATGCAGCAGGGATAAGTGATACGGAAGCACATAAACTGAAGGTGAAATTCAGCCTGCCGGAAGGTGTATATTTATATAACAGCAGCAAATCTGTAACAGCAGCGCTAAAACTCAAAGCTGCCGATGCGGAAGAATGAGGCATATGTCGCATAGCTGCCGGAGAGAGAATAAATAAAAAGTCCGGGGCAGTAAACAGAAAAATTCAGATAGGAGCACAAGGGCAGCTGACAGAAAATGCAGAATAAAAAACTTTAAAGCTGCTGAATGAAAAGACTAAAGATGAAATGAGGAGAAGACCATGGGAAGATTGTTTGGAACCGACGGAGTAAGAGGTGTGGCTAATTCAGAGCTTACTCCCGAGCTGGCATTCAAGCTCGGCAAAGCCGGAGCTTATGTGCTCAGCAAAGATAAAGAAAGACCCGTAGTTATAATAGGCAAGGATACACGCCTTTCAGGTGATATGCTTGAGGATGCGCTCAGTGCAGGTATACTGGCAGTGGGAGGAAATGTTATAAAGGTGGGAGTGCTGCCTACTCCTGCGGTAGCATATCTGGTTAAGGCCTACAGAGCTGATGCGGGAGTTGTAATCTCTGCATCGCATAATCCGTTTGAGTACAACGGCATCAAATTTTTCAATGGGGAGGGGTTTAAACTCGACGACAGCATTGAAAATGAAATAGAGGATATAATTCTGCGAGACATAGATGTGAACAGCCATATTACAGGAGATAAGCTGGGAAGATGTCTTGACGCTGATGATGACGCCGAAAAAAAATATGTTGATTTTCTCAAATCGACAATAGATACAGATATAAGAGGAACGAAGCTTGTGCTGGATTGTGCAAACGGTGCAGCATACAGAGTCGCCGAAAGAGTATATTCGGAGCTCGGAGCTGATATCACAGTGATAGGAAATGAACCGAATGGAGTGAATATCAATGACGGATGCGGATCGACACATCCGGAAAAGCTGCAGAAAGAGGTGCTCAGACAGGGTGCATTTTTAGGACTGGCATATGACGGAGATGCTGACAGACTGATTGCGGTTGATGAAAAAGGAAGAATCATCGACGGCGATAAGCTCATATGTATCTGTGCAAAGATGATGAAAAACAGAGATGAGCTTCCGGGAGGCATTGTAACTGCAACTGTAATGAGCAATATCGGATTCCATAAATACATTGAAGGTATGGGAGGAAAAGTAGAGGTCACCGGTGTAGGCGACAGATACGTTCTGGAAAGCATGCTGAAGACAGGCAGCATGATAGGCGGAGAACAGTCAGGACACATGATTTTCCTTAACCATGCGACGACAGGGGACGGCACCCTTTCATCACTGCAGTTCCTGCAGGCAGTGCTTTTATCAGGGAAAAAGCCTTCGGAGCTGTCGGATGAGGTGGAAATATTCCCGCAGGTTCTCAGGAATGCAAAAGTAAAGAACGAAAACAAAGCGGTATTTATGGAAGACAGCGAGGTAAAAGAAGCTGTTCAGAGGGTTGAAAAAGAAATGGAAGGACTCGGAAGGCTGCTGATAAGACCTTCAGGTACGGAACCGCTGGTACGAGTCATGCTCGAGGGACAGGATGTGCAGCATATCACAGAGCTGGCTGAAAAGCTTGCGGATATGCTGACGAGAAAATTCGGATAAAAACAGATCAGGGCAGAGAAATCTGACAGGAGGGTAATAAATGTGCGGAATAGTTGGATACGTGGGAACGGGCCACGCCAAAGAAAAGATAATAGATGGCCTGAAACGGCTTGAATACAGAGGGTATGATTCAGCAGGAATAGCGCTCCCGATAAACGGAAAAATAGAGATAAGAAAGCATGTCGGAGAAATCAAGAATCTGGAAAAGATTATAGGTGATGCCGATTTTGACAGCTCGATGGGTATAGGTCATACGCGGTGGGCAACGCATGGAGTGCCGTCGGATATAAATGCTCACCCGCACGGTAATGAAGATATGAGCATTGCTATCGTTCATAACGGAATTATTGAAAATTATCAGGAGCTGAAAGAGTGGCTTAAAACAGAGAAGGGCGTACACTTCAAATCGGAAACAGATTCGGAGGTTATCGCACACCTTATAGGTGTTTTTTATGAGGGCGACCTGCATGAGGCTGTAAACAAAGCTGTTGCTCAGATGAGGGGCGCATATGCAGTGTGTGCAATAGCAGCCGCTGAACCGGATAAAATTGTTGCAGTCAGAAAAGATGCACCTCTGGTAGCCGGAATAGGAAAGGGCTTCAATTTTGTTGCATCGGATATTCCTGCACTGCTGAAATATGTCAGAGAAGTATATCTGATAGAAAACAATGAAACTGTGGTTCTCACAAAGGATGATATTTCTATCTACAATGAGAACGGAGAAAAAGTCAAGAGGGATGTTTTCCATGTCACATGGGATGCAGATGCAGCCGAAAAAGAAGGCTACGAGCACTTTATGCTTAAAGAGATACACGAACAGCCGAAGGGAATATTCGAAACGCTGAACAGAAGAATCAATGAAGACGGCAGCATCAATCTGGATGGAATCTCGATGACTAAGGAAGATATAGAGAACTTCAACAAGGTATACATCGTGGCGTGCGGTACGGCATATCACGCAGGCCTTGTCGGGAAAATGGTCATAGAAAAAATGGCAAGGGTGCCGGTTGAAGTGGACGTCGCATCAGAATTCAGATACAGAGATCCGTTTGTGGATGAAAATACGCTGTTCATAGCGATAAGCCAGTCCGGTGAGACACTTGACACGCTTGCGGCTCTCAGAGAAGCCAGAAGAAAAGGCGCACGCGTGCTTTCTGTGGTGAATGTCGTAGGAAGCTCAGTGGCAAGAGAATCAGACGATGTGTTCTATACATGGGCAGGTCCGGAGATAGCAGTCGCATCAACGAAGGCCTATACGACACAGCTCATATGCATGTATCTTATAGGACTTTACATGGGAAGCACCAAGGGTACAATTGAGAAAGAATACTATGATAAGATTCTCGGTGAACTGAAGCAGCTGCCGGATAAGGTGAAGTCGCTGCTCGAGCACGAAAAATCAATAGCCGCGCTTGCAGAAAAATATTACAGAAAAGAGCAGGTTTTCTTTATCGGACGAGGCCTTGATTCAGGCGTTTCATATGAAGGCTCGCTCAAGCTCAAGGAAATTTCATACATAAATTCCTTTGCAATAGCAGCAGGCGAGCTCAAGCACGGAACAATAGCGCTGATGGAGGAGGATACCCTTGTCTTTGCACTTGCAACTCAGGATTTCCTTTATGAGAAAATGGTATCGAATGTGGAGGAAATCAAAGCTCGCGGTGCAAGAGTCATTGCTGTGGCGAAGGAAGGCAAAACGGAGATAGAAGAGGTTGCTGACGAGGTGATTTATGTGCCTTACTGCATAGATGAGATTTCACCTGTGCTTGCCGTGATACCGCTGCAGATTTTTGCATATTATGTAGCAAAGAAAAGGGGCTGCAATATCGATAAGCCTAAGAACCTGGCAAAATCCGTGACAGTAGAATAATATCAGATGTGCAGAATAATATCAGATATGCGGGACGGTGCTCTGACCGCCGTCCTGCATCTGAAAAAATAAAAGGGTAAAACCGTTTTTTTTAAGAGAGGAGTTAGTGATGAATAACTACGATGTAAGAGATATTTCCCTCGCACCGTCAGGACACAGAAAGATAGAATGGGTAAAAAACAATATGCCGCTGCTTTCAGGTCTGGAGGAGGATTTTAAGAGAGACAAGCCTTTTGAAGGTCTGAAAATAAGTCTTTCGGTTCATCTGGAGGCAAAGACGGCATACCTCTGCCTGGTGCTTGCGGCAGGCGGGGCGCAGATGTCTGTGACCGGAAGCAACAGTCTGTCTACGCAGGATGACGTAGCGGCAGCACTCGCAGAAAGAGGACTGCAGGTATTTGCATATCACGGAGCAACGGACGAGGAATATTCAAAGCATATAGAGATGTGTCTGGAGCATAAGCCGAACATTATCATTGACGATGGCGGGGATCTGGTGGAAATGCTGCACAACAAGCGTCCCGATCTGATGGAAGAGGTGTACGGGGGATGCGAGGAGACTACAACAGGCGTCATCAGGCTGAAGGCCATGGAACGTGAAGGCGTCCTGAAATTCCCGATGGTTGCTGTAAATGATGCAAAGTGCAAGCATCTTTTTGACAACAGATACGGTACGGGCCAGTCTGTGTGGGACAGCATCATGAGAAACACTAATCTGATAGTTGCATCAAAGACAGTTGTTGTGGTTGGCTACGGATGGTGCAGCAGAGGCATCGCGATGAGAGCTGCGGCACTCGGCGCAAGTGTGATTGTTACGGAAATCGACCCGGTAAAGGCCATGGAGGCGAAAATGGACGGCTATGATGTCATGACAATGGAAAAGGCCGCACCGCTCGGAGACATATTTGTGACTGCAACAGGCTGTAAGCATACAATCACAGTGCCGCATATGATGAAGATGAAAGACAGAGCTATTCTGACAAATGCAGGCCATTTTAACGTTGAGATAGACATGGCTGGTCTTGAGGCTGCTGCTGTCAAGTCAGAAGAAATGAGAAACAATATCACAGGCTACACTCTCGAAAACGGTAAAATAATCAATGTCATCGGCGAGGGTAAGCTCGTAAATATTGCCGCTGCAGACGGACATCCGGCTGAGATAATGGATCTGAGTTTTGCGGTTCAGGCTATGTCAGCAATATACATAAAAGACAATTATAAGAAACTCGGGAATAAGGTAATAGATGTATCGGATGAAATCGATGACGTGATTGCCAGAAAACGTCTTGAAGCATGGGGAATAGAGATAGATGTTCTGACAGACGAGCAGAAGGCATATCTTGACAGCTGGCAGCTGTAAATTTCAGCAAAAGATAGAAAATGACGGTGAACCTGAATTGTGTTCAGCCGTCATTTTTGTTATGCAGTGAATATTGTTTCAGACCTGCTGCGGATAATAAGGATTATACTTGAAAATCCAGTGTGAAGCCGTGCTGAATTCTCGATATTTCAATGCAGAAACAATATCATCTTATTTAATCAGCAGCCCGATTCTTTCTCTGGTTCTGTCTTCACCGAGAATCTGCTGTATCTCCCAGACATCAGGTGACTGGCTTCTGCCCATCACAGCAATTCTGATTACAGTGCTGACATGACCGACATGACCCTTGTACTGATCAGGGTTCTTTTTGAAATCCTTAGGTCTTGCAGCATATCCCAGTTCTTCGCCGATAGCACGGATTTTGTCGAACCACTGGCTCTGGTCGTCGCTGTGATTATAGGATTCAAGGTATTTTCTGAGTATTTCGGCGGCATCCTCGTCACTGACTTCCTCAGGCACGCTGTCCTCAATAACGAAATAATCATCGAAGAAATAGCTGATGAACTCAAAAATCTGCTTTGCACAGATGAAGTCCTTACGAGGCTTTTTACCGTCTCGGCCCAGGTCGAGAATTTTTTCCACATACTCTTCGTGACCTTCAAGAAGCGGCAGAATTTCAGGTCTGAATTCTTTTGCCCAGCCGATGAGGAAAGCACACAGCTCCTTTGCGGGAATCTTTACAAGAACATCCTTGGATATATCATTGAGCTTGTTTAAATCGAACAGAGCTCCGCCGCTGCTCATTTTTTCTGTTGTGAATCGGAATTCCTCCATAGGAGCATCCGGGTTTGCAATGCGCCATTCTTCAAAGTTTGAATTGAGTATAGTGAGCAGGTATTCCTTCACGGCCTGCGGATGATAGCCTTCCTGTCTGTAGTAGTCGAGTGACAGCTCAGGGTCCTTTCGCTTGCTGAGCTTTCGCTTGTTACCGTTGTCAAGCTTGAGAAGCTGAGCCGTGTGACAGTATACCGGCATATCAAAACCGAGCTTTTCAAAGAGCTCAACGTGAATAGGCAGCGACATCAGCCATTCCTCGCCTCTTACGACATGCGTTGTTCTCATGAAATGATCGTCGATGACATGGGCAAAATGGTAAGTCGGTATACCTGTCGCCTTGAGAATGATGACGTCCTGGTTGTTCTCCGGCATGGAAAGCGTGCCTCTGATGGCATCCTCGACTTTTATGTGTCTGATTTCCTCTGACGGAAGGTCATGGTTACCGGAAGATTTGAGACGTACGACATACGGCTTGCCGGCTTTTATATTAGCCTCAATCTCCTCATATGAAAGATTTCTGCTTTTCTCAGCGTATTTGCCGTAGATACCTGTTGTTTCCTTGGCAGCCTCCTGGGCAGCTCGTATTTCAGCGAGTTCGTCCTCTGTCAGGAAGCATGGATAAGCCAGACCGCGCTTTACGAGATCCTTTACAAAGCACTGATATATTTCTCCTCGTTTACTCTGGAAATATGGCCCGTAGATGCCCTTTTCACCGTCGAGAAGCGCGCCCTCGTCAAAGTTGATGTCAAAGAACTGCAGCGATGTGATAATTGTCTCCACTGCACCCTCGACATATCGCTTGTCATCGGTGTCTTCTATTCGAAGATAAAATGTGCCGCCGGACTGATGTGCCAGCCTCTCATCAACAAAAGCACCGTAAAGGTTTCCGAGGTGTATGAATCCTGTCGGGCTTGGTCCGAGTCTTGTCACCATTGCACCCTCAGGCAGATTTCTTTCAGGAAATAATTTCTCGTAGTCATCAGGAGTCTTGTCTATAGAAGGAAACAAAAGCTCCGCAAGTTTATTGTTGTCCATATCGATTCCGCAGCCGCACAGTATGTTTTTCTGCGGGACTGCTTCTCCTTTCGTATTTCATAAATGTCTTTTCGTAAAATCGCTCATGCGTGCATACATATTTATTTTATCAGTTATCGCAGTGTGTTGCAATAAAATAAAACAGGCACCGGCTGTCTGATATGTACCCTCTTTGCCGGACAACCAGCAGGGAGAGTACAATCAGTCGTAATTGACAGCCAAGTGTCTGTTTATTAGCTGCGCTTACCGCAGAATCTGAACAGCAATGTCGTTCGGTGTCTGCATCATCACCGGTATCTGTTATCTGCAGCAAAACGCCGGAATCTGTAATCGGTGCCTGCAGAGACTATCTGTATTTTTTCCAGAGTATGCGCAGTGAATTGAGTATGCATATCATGGCAACACCTGTGTCGGCAAATACCGCTGCCCATATGTTGGCAAGACCTATGAAGCCGAGAATGATGACCAGCAGCTTTACAAAAAGAGCAATGATTATGTTCTGCACAGCGATGCCGTTGGTACTCTTTGCAATATCTATCGACTGAGGAATCGATTCGACAGAGGAATTCATGAATACAACGTCAGCTGCCTCGATAGCGGCATCGGCACCGCTTCCCATTGCAGCACCGACATCTGCGCCGGCAAGAACGGGAGCATCATTTATTCCGTCTCCGACGAACATTACAGGTCCGATTTTTTCACGGATATCCTTCAGCGCATTGAGTTTGTCATCCGGAAGCAGCTGAGCGCGAACTTCACTGATTCCGACCTTCGCGGCAATGTCTGCTGCACTTTCCAAGTTGTCGCCGGTGAGCATTGCAGGGGTCAGACCTGAGGATTTGAGCCGTGCGACAGCATTCACGGCGTCAGCCTTCAGCGAATCAGCGATACTGATTGAGCCGGCAAATATATCGTTTACAGCTATGAAAACCTCAGTACCGCCCGAGCTTTGTGCGTTTTCCATTGAGATTTCGTGATCCTTCATCAGAGCGCGGTTTCCGCAGAGGACCTCACCGCATGAAAGCTCTGCTGCAATGCCCTTGCCTGAAAGCTCGCTGAGCGAAGCGGCTTTTTCTATGGAAATGCCTGATTGCTGAGCTTTTTCCACGATGCTTACGGCTATAGGATGGGTCGAATTATATTCGCAGGCAGCGGCTATTGAGAGCAGCTGCTCCTCGCTGATGTCTCCGGCAGGAAGAATCTGCTGAACGGTGAAGCTGCCTTTTGTTATTGTTCCGGTCTTATCCATGACCACGGCTTTCACGTTCTTGAGCGCCTCGATGGAAAGGCCGCCCTTGAACAGTATGCCGAGCTTAGAGGCTGCACCGATACCGGAAAAGAATGCCAGCGGCACGCTGATTACGAGTGCGCATGGGCAGCTGATTACGAGGAATGTAATCGCTGTGGTAATCCATTCGTTCCAGTCCCCGGTTATAATCGACGGTATTATCGCTGTAAGGACTGCGAGCAGTACTACAATCGGAGTGTAAATCTTCGCGAATCTGGTGATGAATCTGTCCATCTTAGGCTTGCCTGCAGCAGCGTTTTCAACGGAATCGAGGATTCTTGTAACCATAGATTCGGATAAAGGCTTCATGACTCTGATTTTGAGCAGGCCCTGTCCGTTCACACAGCCCGAGATAACCTCGGAGCCGGGAACAGCCTTTACCGGAACCGGTTCACCGGTGACAGGTGATGTGTCTATACGGCTTTCACCGTCTGCAACGACTGAATCGAGAGGAATTCGACCGCCGGGACGAACAATCAGTATATCGCCGGGCTTTGCCTCGTTTGCCGGTATGGTTCTTGTCTCGCTGCCGTCGGCGACTGTAACTGTTTCGGGACGCATGTCGACTGCTTCCATAATCTGTGAACGGCTCTTTTCTACGGCGATATGCTCGAAAAGTTCGCCTATGCGGTAAAAGAGCATAACTCCTGCCCCTTCTGCGAAGTCTCCGATGCAGAATGCAGCGATTGTTGCTATAGACATAAGGAAGTTTTCGTCAAATATCTGTCCCTTGAGGATGTTTTTTCCTGATGTGAGGAGCACCTCCCAGCCAAGGACAAGGTATGTGATTATGAATATCGGCAGCAGTGCTGCTTCAAATATGCCGGCGTGTTCAAAAATCACACCCGCAGCAAAAAGAATTATGCCGATGAAAATCGAGATAAGGTCGGCAGCGTTTTCTCTGAAAAATCCCCTGTGTTCATCTTTTGGCTTTATGGCGTTATCTTCTTTTTTTACGAGCTTTACATTATCCTCGATGGTCCGGCATTCTTTCTCAAGCTGTGCCATGAGTGCATCGGGATTGCCGGCTGCAACCCGCAGCTGTTTAGTGGCAAATGTTATTGAAGCAGCCTGAACCTCCGGCATTGCCTGAATTCTGCGTTCCATTTTAGCAGCGCAGTTTGCACAGTCGAGACCTTCAATAATGTAAATACGCTGGTTCTTTTTTGAAATATTATCAAAGTCATGTTCGTGGGTTTCA
>CAVECM010000038.1:0-17885 GCA_963614095.1 Bacteroidaceae bacterium | reverse complement strand
GATGTAGATAAAAATCTTCAGGATGCGCTGGATTTGTTCGATGAGGCTATGGGTCTCTACAAGTATGTGGATATTGCAGTATTTCCGGAATATTTTTCGTTCGTGCCGGAAAACAAGGATACACCGATAATCGGAGAGTATAATCAGGAAATCATAGAGCAGCTGTCAATGCGTGCGAAGGCGTATGATACATATATTATCGGAGGCACAGTCGCAAATAAGCAGGAAGACGGCAATATTTACAATACAGCGCTGGTATTTGACAGAAACGGTGAGATTATAGGCTCTTATGACAAGATACATCTTTTTGATGTGCTGAATGCATCGGGGGAGGAACAGGAGTCAAATCAGATAACGAGAGGCGACAGCCTTCTTACATTCGATACCGATTTCGGAAAGGTCGGCGTAATGGTATGCTATGATGTGAGATTTCCTGAGATGGCAAGAACCTATGCTCTGCAGGGCGTGAAATATCTGATGGTTCCGGCTGCATTCTTTTCCCCGAGATTCGATCACTGGCAGCAGCTTATAAAGGCGGCAGCTCTCGAGAACGGCATGTATGTAATGGGTGTCAATATTTTCGGCAAGGTATGCGACACTCTGAACATGTGCGGACGCAGCCTTATCGCAGACCCATGGGGAATAACGATAGCGGCAGCTCCGGACAAGGCATCCTTTATTCAGGCTTATGTGGATGAAGAGTATCCGGATCAGGTACGCGATGCGCTGGGAACATTTTACAACAGAGTTCCTTCGGTTTACGACATAAAGTAAAGCAAAAGACCGGATGATAATCGGAAACGGCATAAGATAATAAGCTGAGCCGGAAAAAATTCAAGTCAGTAAAAAATCCCGGAAGGTCTGCACCTGCCGGGATTTTTTTCAAGGGAAATACGCAAAGCAGTATTTCCGTATTATCAGCTAGAATACCATCTCAAAGAATTCCTTGAATGTAATAGGTGACTGAAACGCCTCCTGCATGACGTATGCCGCAAGACCCGCGGTAGCAAGTATCATGAGGAATATGAACAATACTGTTCCGATGAATTTTCTCATACAAATCTCCATTCCGCCGCCGGGCCGGCGGCACAAATATTATCTCAATTAATATAACATTTTTCTCAGATTTATGAAAGAGCCGTCAGACATTCCTGACGGCTCTATTAAGTCATATCTGATATTCTGCTGTGTGTTTTACTAGAAAATCCATGAGAATACGAACAGTAAGATACCAACAGCAGCAGCGATGTAAGCGCCTATTCTCCAAGTCTTGTACTGCTTGTCGAGCTTAACCTTTTCTTCTGCAGTAGGTTCAGCAGTAGCAAGTGTCAGAGCTTCTACGTCGATAGCTTCCTGAGGTATAGGTCTCTTGCGTACGAATATGAGATAGTACAGGATAGCGAGTACGTCCCAGATAACGTTGTACCAGATAGCAACAGGGTCGTATGCGAGTATCAGCAGCAGTGCGAAGCATATGATACTGAACCATGCACCGAACGTACCTGCAGGGCACTTCCAAGGTCTCTTGAGATCCGGTTCTTTCTTACGAAGTCCGAGGAATGACAGGAATCCGATGATATATGCCTGAATCTGGTTGTACGAACACATCATAGCAACAATCTTGATTGATCCTGAAAGGATGAAGAAGATGCCGAGTATTCCGCAGAGTACAACTGCACGGTGCGGGCTCTTGAATTTAGGATGTACTTTTCCGAAGTATTTAGGGAAGTTTCCGTCTTCAGCCATTATATACATATAACGGGCAGGACCTGCGATACAAGGGTTCATTGTGGAGAAGTCTCCGCCGAGTGTGATACCCAGACACAGGATAACGAGCGGCAGACCAACGATGCCTGCATACTGCATTGCTTCCGCATACGGAGCAGCTGATGTGTAAAGGTCAGGAACGTGCTGAGCCGGAGTCAGTGCGCACAGGAACCACTGGAATAAGAGGTTTACAGCGAGTACGCAGAACGGTGAAATCAGCAGTGCTCTTGGAATAGTCAGCTGCGGGAATTTTACTTCAGAACCCATACCAACGATAGTTTCATATCCGAAGAAGCACCAGAGAACGAGCAGTACAGCCTGAGCAAATGCATTAACACCATCAGGGATTCCTACGCCTGCAACCATCTCAGTAACACCTGAGAAGTCTGCTTTTGCGATAACTGTTGCGAACCATACCAGTGAGCATGCCCAGAAGAAGAACATGAAGAAGTTCTGTGTCTTTCCGTTCATCTCGATACCTCTGTATGAAATGAATGTGAAGAGAATGAACAGTGCTATGGCAGGCAGTACCTTCCAGAGGAATACATCTGCAGGAACAGCTCCCTGGAAGAAATCGATAAGCGAATAGTCGTTGTTATCGATAGGCACGTTGCAGCCGAGTGCTTTTAACAGTCTTAAGAAATAGTTTGAGAAAGCCATTGCCTCTGATGCTCCGATACCAACCTGAGCAAGTGTGTAGTTCCAGCTTTCGAATACTGCCACAGGATAGTTGAGGCCTCTCTTTGCGAATGAGTATGTACCTCCTGCCAGCGGCAGAGCTGCACCCATTTCACCATACATAGCGCATGGGAACAGAATCAGAATGAATGAGATGAGTGATGCAATGATTACTGTACCGCCCATCAGACCGACGATCTGAGAGCCGACAGTAAACAGTCCAACGCCTATTACAGCACCTGCTGTAGTAGTGACGCATTCCGCAAGCCCCAACGTTCTGTTCAGCGTTTGGGATTTTGCATTGTTTTCCATAAAAATACCCTCCTTAATAAATTAAGTAAAATAATATAATAAAAAAATATAAAAAATTTATATGCAGATATAAATTCGGATATAAAAGATTTATATTGTTTTATACATAAGTATATAATATACCACTGTCAGTGCTGCTCCGGTTCATTGATGTCCGTCACGCTGCCGTCGGCAGTGTCTGCTGAGTCGGCTGAGACGGCAATAAGCTCTTTCCCTGCCGCCTTCGCTGCGCGCATGGTTCTGACGCGCATGTAATAAGGAAACAGAAAAACCAGAGTTGCGATATTGAATGTCAGCCACATTCTCAGACAGAGAAGAACAAGCCCGTCATATTCTCCTGCATCTGTGATGATAAGAGGCCTCACTGAGAGTACAGTGGCAGCAGCAAAACAAATTGCCGGCAGAATCAGCCCGATATGCGGATTATCCCTGCTGCAGAGATGCTTCTGCAGACTGATTATCAGATACATCGCAACCAGCGCCGACGGAAGTATTATCACCATTTTGTCGGGATCCATGTTTTGTAATATCTGCATTGTACACAATCCTCCTGATGATGATATTGTATGACATTACAAACAAAAGCTGATAGGAAAAATCGGAAGTTGACCGAAGAAATATTCAGTGATATCATAAAGGCGAAAAAAGATGGCGTTCCGATTTTTACCGGCAGAGTTCGGTACGCCATAGAAAGTGAAGAAAAAATGTCATTTGTAATCAGTCAGAAACAGTATCTGGCCTCTGCTGAAACAAAGGTTCAGTATGAGCCATTCATCTTTGATGATACGGGATTTGAGGTAAGGAAGATAGATGTGAATTTCGGACACCCATTGTATGCGACGGTAGCGGATATTTTTCATATCAGATCAGTCAGCAGCGATGTGAATATCCTGCCTGTTGTTCCGGACGGATGCATGAGCATGGTTTTCAGAAATGACAATGAGAAAATAACCGGATATATATGCGGGGTTATCGACGAACTGAGAAAGGTGGAGATAAAGCCGCAGCAGGAATATATATTCATAAGATTTGTTCCGGGTGCAGGTTATACGCTGGTAAATGAACCGGCAAACCTGACAGCCAACAAAACTATCTCAATACGGAATAAGACGCATTGGGGCGAACAGGTGCTTTCGATACTTGAGCGTGAGAATGACATCACAGAAAGAGTGAGGCTGATATCAAAGCTGATAAGAGTACAGATGCAGTCGGAACCGAACAAGTATCTTATAAAGTACTGCACAGAACGCATTTTTCAGAGTCAGGGAAATATCAAGGTGGAGAAGCTCGCTGAAGAAACAGGCTTTACATCAAGATATATAGGAAAGATGTTTGACAGGTGCGTAGGGTTGTCGCCGAAGCTTTTTGCGCAGATAATCCGTATGCAGGCGTCAATGAACTGTATTCTGGAGGATAAGGAAAAGCTGCTGGTTGAGATTGCGGTAGACTGCGGATTTTTCGATCATGCTCATATGAACAGAACGTACAGGAAGTTTCTGGGAGGATGTTCATCAGGCGAGTTCAGAAAATCCCTGCTGAGAAATCTTGACTACGATAAAATAGATGATTATATTTCCGTTTAGCACTTTATAATGTTCAGCAGTTTATACTGCTGGTACAGTGATTTATAAAAGGCAGGCTGCATTCCGTAAAGCAGGTTGTATTTGTAAAGAGAAAAGAGGAACTGATTATGGCAAAGAAAAAGTATTATATCGGACTGGATCAGGGAACGACAGGTACGACGACACTTCTTCTCGATGAAAAGTGGAACGTGGTTGCAAGAGGTTACAAGGAGCACAAACAGTATTACCCGAAGCCGGGATGGGTTGAACACGATCCTCTCGAAATCTGGCAGAGAGTTATCGAATCCGTTGATATGGCGCTCAAAATCGGAGGAGCCTCGGCAGATGAGATAAGCTGCATAGGAATCGACAACCAGGGTGAAACCGTTATGATGTGGGACAAAATCACAGGCGAGCCGCTTTACAATGCGATAGTGTGGCAGGACCGAAGAATGGCAAGATATGCCGACGATCTTACGGAGAAGCACGGAAGGCTTATAAGAGAAAAAACAGGTCTGATGGCTGATTCATATTTCAGCGGACCTAAAATCAAATGGATAATAGATAATGTAGAAGGCGTAAAAGACAAAATCAGAGAAGGCAGAGCACTGGCAGGTACGCTTGATACATGGCTCATATGGAAAATGACGCACGGCAGAGTTCACGTGACAGACTGCTCGACTGCCTCCAGAACAATGATGTTCAATGTACATGAGGGCAAGTGGGATGAAGAAATCCTTGACATCCTCGGAATAAGCAAGTCGATACTGCCTGAAATATGTGACAGTGCGATGATTTACGGATATACGGATCCTCTCGATTTCCTCGGAGCGTCGATTCCGATTTCGGGATCGGTTGTCGATCAGCAGGCAGCGCTGTTCGGACAGGCATGCTTTACACCGGGAAGCATCAAATGTACATATGGTACGGGATGCTTCATGCTGATGAATACAGGTGACAAGGCAGTATATTCACAGAACGGACTGCTTACTACAGTGGCATGGAGACTCAATAAAAAGATGTCGTTTGCTCTTGACGGAGGCATATATATTACAGGTGCTGCGACGCAGTGGCTGAGAGACGGAATCAAGATAATAAACAGCGCATCGGAAACCGAGCAGATGGCATATGATGCAGGCAGCAACGGCGGAGTATATTTCGTACCTGCATTCACAGGGCTTGCCGCACCTCACTGGGATTCATACGCCAGAGGAACGATGGTCGGCATTACAGGAGGAACGACGCGTGAACATATTGTCCGAGCAACACTTGAGTCAACGGCATATCAGGTAAAGGACAACCTCGATGTCATGAATATGGACGCAGGAATGCCGATTACTGTACTCAGAGCAGATGGTGGTGCTGCAGCAAACAAATTCCTCATGCAGTTCCAGGCCGATCTTATAGGAATTCCTGTGGATGTTCCTGATATCAAAGATACGACGGCTCTCGGAGCAGCACAGCTGGCGGCTCTCGGAGCAGGCGAGTTCGATTCGATCGAGCAGATGGCGGGAACATGGAAGCTGGCTCAGAGATATGAACCGAAGATGAGTGTCGACGAGAGAGAATCGCTTCTTTACAACTGGCACAGAGCTGTCGAAAGAGCGAAGAGCTGGTCGGAAGAATAGACTGCTGCAAGAACAGACTGCCGGAAGGATAGAGAAGACCGGTACCGCAGCAGTGAGCCGGCCGGCGGGGCAGACTGCAGACGGGGCAGGAAAAGCAAACCGAGAAACAAATAAAACTTATATTATAAATTAAAAGTATAATGTCAAAAATCGAAAGGAAGTGTAGTAATGAGTGCACCAAAATTATTCAGTCCGGGACCGATAATGGTAAAGGAAAACGTACGTCAGGCGCTGACACATTATGACATCTGTCACAGAGGAGCAGAATTCGAAGAACTGTTTGCAAGAACAACAGCTAAGATCAACAAGCTGTTCAAGGCAGACGACAGCTATAGATCAGTTATCATCTCAGGATCGGGAACATCATCAAACGAAACAGTACTTTCTTCAATCTTCAATGAGGGCGAGAAAGTAATGCTTATCAGAAACGGCGTTTTCGGAGAAAGACTTCTTGAGATAATACAGAAATACAACATTCCTCTTGTAGACTGCGAATTTCCATGGGGCGAGGAGCCTTCAATGGACAAGGTAGAGAAAATGATGGCAGCAGACCCTGCAATCAAGGTGGTTGCAATGGTTTGTCACGAAACATCAACAGGAATGATAAATCCTGTAAAGGCTGTAGGCGATCTCGCAGACAAATACGGAAAATGGTTCTTTGTTGACTGCGTATCAGCGGCAGCAGGAGAACTTATCGACATCGTTGATTTCCATATCACATTTGCAACATCTGTAGGCGGAAAGTGCCTCGGAGCATATCCGGGTTCAGCTTACATCTGCGGCAAAATCGATGCTTTTGAAACACTTACACCGGAGATGGGCAAGAATGTATATCTCAATCTTGCAAAACACTATATCTCGGCAAGAGACAAGAATCAGACTCCTAATACTCCTAACGTAAATCTGTTCTGGGCTCTGGATGTGGCTCTTGACAATGCACTCGCAGACGGAGGCGTTGAAGCAAGAGTTGCCAGATATAAAGAATGCGCAGGCATCCTCAGAAAGGGTATGAAGGACATGGGTCTCAAATTCCTTCTCGATGATGAGACAAAGATGGCAAATACAGTAACATCAGTATTCCTTCCGGAAGGCAAGGACCTCAAGGCATTCCTTAAGAAAATGGAAAGCAAGGGCTATGTCGTTTACAGCGGCAAGGGCAAATATGAGGAAATGGGAATGTTCCAGGTAGCTAACATGGGCGAGATTTACCCTGAAGACTGCCGTGAATTCCTCAAAGTTTTAGCAGAATGTATCGCATAATTGCTTAATGATACAAATGAATTTATATTTGTAAAAATATAAATTCCTCCACCCATTTAATTCATTTAATTCAGGAAGACAGCTTCTGACCACGGGACAGCCGGGCAGGAGCTGTTTCCTTTTTTTAAGTGTTTCGAGGGCCGGAGCATTCTGAGGCTTTAAGTGTTCTGAACTCTGAAGCGTTTTGAAGCTGTCCGGAAAATTACGCCGTAAAAATATATCAAGGTAATAAAAAACCGGTTCCGCAGAAACGGGAACCGGCCGCTGTTGTATAAAGAAGACCCTGCGTCAGACGCAGGGAATCGTTTTTTTTACAGCTTTATGAATTCAGGCTTTCGCTGTCTGAATATGCAGTAGTATCTGAAGCCCAGATGCTTTGCGAGTTCGACAGCATCATCGAAGTGGGATCTGTAAAGCTCAGGCACATGTGCATCAGATCCGAAGGTCAGAATTTCACCTCCGAGCTCGCGGTATCTTCTGAGTATGGATTCGCGCGGCAGCCATGTGCCGGTGCCGTACTTGAAGCTTGAAGTGTTGATTTCAAGGCCTTTGCCGTTCTGTACAGCCAGCTTGAGCGATTCGTCGATAATATCCGTGAGCGGCGTATAGTCGTAAAGCTTTCCGATATATCTGTCTACAATGCTGAAGTGTCCGAGAATATCATAATTATCAAATTCCTTCAGACATTCATAAAGGTAGATATAAAAATCCTCCAGCTCTGCCGGGCCGTCGGCTGCAGAAAAGTCATAGGTGTAAAGGTCGCTTTTCCGGCTGCAGTGAAATGAACCGATGATAGCATCATACGGAAAGGCATTGACAGCCTTATTCGCAGCCTCGAACTGTCCTGCCTTTATTCCGAGCTCCATGCCGATAAGGATTTCCATTCTGCCGCGGTACTTTTCGCGTGCCTTGAGCATGTATTCCTGGTATTTCTCGAATTCAAGCTGGAACGGGAATTCGGGATCGGGATATCCCGGATCGTAATGATCCGTTACAACAAGTGTCTTGATGCCCTGAGCAGCTGCGCCTGCCAGCATTTCATCGGCAGACACATCGCAGTCATCAGAAAAGCCCGTATGTGTGTGATGGTCACAGACGAGCAGTCTGCCCGGCTGCGGCAAATCATTTTCTTTAATGTCAGTTGTCATCTTTTGAACTGTTCCTTTCTGTATCCTCCACAAGCGCAGCGTGGGTTCTGTCTGTTCTGACGGAGTCAAGCTCGAACCAGAATGTCGTGCCCTTTCCGAGAGTACTGTCGACCCCGAAATTCGATTTGTGAAGCGTCAGGATTTCCTTTACTATGGAAAGCCCCAGGCCGGATCCCTCGGATGCCCTGACCATGTTCGAGCTGGCACGGTAATACCGCTCCCATACATGATTGAGCTCTTCCGGAGCAATGCCGATACCGTGGTCCTCGACCCTGCATACCACGCATTTGCCGCGCCGCTTGAGAGTTACTATTATTTTTTTATCCTCGCCTGCAAATTTAATTGCATTCGTAAGCAGATTTGATACCACCTGCTTGATTTTTTCTTCGTCGCCGCTGACAATATAATTGCCTGAACAGTTGAATTCAAAGGTATATCCCTGTTCATCCTCCATAATCTTATATGTGTTGATAATGCTCTGTACCGTCGAGGTGATATTGAATTCACCCGGCTTGAGGACCATCTTGCCCGACTGCATTCTGGACAATGAGAGCAGATCTCCCACCAGTGCATTGAGTCTGTCGGCCTCATCGATTATGACCTGAAGATGCTGTTCGCGCTTCTGAGGATTGTCGCCGGACAAATCCCTGATCATTTCTGCATAGGACTTGATCATGGTAAGCGGTGTTCTCAGATCGTGCGAGACATTTGCAATAAGATCCTTCTGAAGCATATCTGACTTCTCAAGCTCTATGGAGGCTCTTGTGAGCGTATCGGCAAGATTGTTGATTTCGGTGTAATGCCCGCCCTTGAAGACTACGCCGTACTCGCCTTCTGCGAGCTTTTCCGCAGAGCGCGTGATCTTTCGTATCGGCCGGGTAATCCTTATGGAAAGGTAGAACGAAATCAGGCACGCCACCATCAGCGATATGCAAGTCACGTAAATCAGCTGGTTTGTCAGTATATGTATTGTGGATGAAACAGGATATAGCGGTGAAAATATGTATATGAGCATCGGCTCCTTGTTCTTGTTTTTCAGCAGCTTGCCGTAAGCGAGAACATCCTTGGAATCGTCACTCTTGATGCGCTTATAGGCTGAATCCACATTTTCGCTGAGCATTACCTGATTTATCGTTTCGATCTGTTCGGCATAATACTGGGCGCTGGTACTGTCTCCCGAAGGTCTGAAGTACATTGTGCTCCCGTCATGCGAAACGACATATATGAACATATCGTTGCTGTTCGAGATGTTTTCCACAGTTTTGAGGAATTTCTCGCTGCTCTTGACATTGTATGCCGATTCGATGGTTTTGGCCACACGTCTAGTCTGCTCGTCCTTCATCACGCTGTAAAAGCTGTTGAGGAACAGCACCTGGAAAAACCATAGCACCAGCATAAGAAACGCAGCAAAAAGTATGAAGTAAAGCCATGTCTTGAACTTTATACTTTTTGAATCGAGTCTAAGCTTCAAATTTGTAACCTACCCCTCTTAAAGTAACGATATAGTCTCTGTATTTGCCGAGATTGTTCCGGAGATTCTTGATGTGCGTATCTATGGTTCTGTCGTCACCGAAGAAATCGTATCCCCATATATCCGAGAGCAGTTTATCTCTGGAAAGCGCAATGTTCTTGTTTTCCACGAGGTAGAACAGCAGGTCGTACTCTTTAGGTGTGAGCTCAACCTTGGTGCCGTCCACATAAACTGTTCTTGCAGGAATATTTATCTCAAGCCCCTCGAATTTCATTACCTTCTCGCTCGGCTTTTCTGATGCACTGTTTCTTGAAAGCACTGCATTGACACGAGCCATCAGCTCCTTGGGACTGAAGGGCTTTACAACATAATCATCTATGCCGAGCTCAAATCCGAAGAGTTTGTCGTATTCCTCGCTTCGTGCAGAAAGCATGATAATAGGTATGTCCTTGATTTTCTTAATCTCCTTGCATGCCGAGAAACCGTCAAGCTTCGGCATCATGATATCCATTATTATAAGGTCATAATCGTTGAGTCTGCAGAGCCCTACAGCTGTCATGCCGTCGGCTGCCTCGGTGATTTCATGACCGTTGAATTCGGAATATTCCCTGATGACTTCTCTTATTTTCTGTTCGTCATCTGCAACTAATATTTTAGCCATATTCATCTCCTCCTTGTCTTTTTCGATCTCTATGCTGATCTTAATTGTAAGAATAAATTTCCAATGTGTTCTGTATATGAAGCTTATGTATTGATTCTACCATATTTTGTTGGCGAGGTACAGGAATTGTGATATAATCACGATGGGCAAATAGACAAAATACAGAAAGGAGGGGATGTAATGCTCCAGAAACTGTTAAGGGCAGTTTTTACAGTTGCCGGTGCAATATTGGGATATGGATTATATACTCTGGCAAAATTTCTTATCGAGCTTACGGGACATAAAGAACTGGTTGCTTTTTCACAGGCACAGGATCTGATAGTGTCCGCGCTGGTCGCAATTATTTTTGCATTGGTTTTTTATCGGCTTACGCCGGCCCTCAAGAAGCAGGGCAACAAAATGGCTAACAACCTGGAGTCGGATCTCCAGAAAATGTCGGCAAACGATGTCGTTATGGGAACTGTAGGTCTCATAGCAGGACTGATAATCGCATTTCTCATAAGCCAGATTTACGGTGGGATAACAGTCCCGTATCTGGATGTGATTCTCAATATTATCACATATATCATACTGGGATATCTGGGAATAGTGATAGCAACAAGAAAGGGCAAGGATATCCGTACCGCGCTGATGAACACCAGAATAGGCAGTTCGGGCAGCGGTAAATCCGGCAAGGCAAAATCGGATGCGGCGCCTAAGATTCTGGATACGAGTGTTATCATCGACGGCAGAATCGCAGATATCATGAAGACCGGATTTATCGAGGGTCAGATAGTGATACCTGAATTTGTGCTTGTAGAGCTGAGACATATTGCGGATTCTTCTGATTCGCTTAAAAGAAACAGAGGACGCAGAGGTCTTGATATTCTCAACAAAATCCAGGAAGAATACGGCGTGGAGATTTACAACAGTACTGCGGAGAAATCTCTTGACGAGATTCCCGAGGTGGATGTCAAGCTGCTCAAGCTTGCTCAGATTATGAACGGCAAGGTAGTCACGAACGATTTCAACCTCAACAAGGTGGCAGGGATAAAAGGCGTGGAAGTGCTCAATATCAACGAGCTCGCCAACACGCTCAAGCCTGTTGTGCTTCCGGGTGAGGAAATGGTGCTTTCTCTTGTAAAGGAAGGCAAGGAGAACAATCAGGCGGTGGCATATCTCGACGACGGTACGATGATTGTCGTGGAGGACGGCAAACGTTTTATCGGACAGACGATAAAGGTCATAGTGACAAGTGTGCTGCAGACATCAGCAGGACGTATGATTTTTGCAAAGCCTGCAGGCAGCGGCAAAGGACGTCATCATGCATAACGGAAAAGAAGTTTCAGTGATCATAGCGGCTGCGGGGCAGGGAACGCGCATAGGAGGACCTGTCCCCAAGCAGTTCATGATGATCGGCGGGGAACCGATACTGATAAAGACACTAAAAGTGTTTTCATCGATGCCTGAAGTCGATCATATTTTTATTGTAACAAATGAGGAATATACGGAACACTGCAGAGAGCTGGTCAGCGAGTACGGCATCCGCAGGGTACGGAGCATAGTCCGGGGAGGCAGGCAGCGCCAGGATTCGGTATACAATGCACTCCGGTCAGCTGCAGAGCTGTGTCCGCAGACAGAATATGTGCTGATTCATGACGGTGCCAGACCCTTTGTGACGGAACCGGTAATCATGCGCGTACTGGAAAAGACTGCACAGTGCGGTGCGGCAGCGGCCTGTGTGCCTATGAAGGACAGTCTCAGGCGGCTCGGCGGCGATGTTCATACAGACACCTGCCGTTCAAGTGTGAGTGTTGACCGCAGCGAATATTTTGCTGTGCAGACACCGCAGGGATTCCGGAGGGAATATATAGAAGAAGCTTATGAGAAAGCTTATGCAGAGGGCTTTTACGGCACCGACGATGCTGTGCTTGCGGAGCGCGCCGGATATCCGGCAGCGATAGCTGAGGGCGATTACGCCAACATAAAAATCACGACGAAAGAGGATCTGCCTATGGAAAACAGAGTAGGGACGGGCTTTGATGTGCACGCCTTTGCAGAAGGAAGAGACCTGGTGCTCGGCGGGGTTAAGATTCCCTATGAAAAGGGACTTGCCGGTCATTCTGACGCCGATGTGCTGACACATGCACTGATGGATGCTTTGCTGGGAGCCGCTGCGCTGGGAGATATAGGGAAGCATTTCCCGGATACAGATGAACAGTACCGGGGAATATCGAGCATGGTGCTTCTGCGGAAAGTGGCGGAGCTGCTCGAGGAAAACTCGTATTCAGTAATAAATGCCGACGTCACGGTGATGGCACAGGCACCTAAAATAGGCCAATACACGGACGCGATGAGAGAAAACATTGCAGCCGTTCTGAAGCTTGATAAAAGCAGAATAAATATTAAAGGAACAACTACTGAACGCCTCGGATTCGTGGGACGAAAGGAAGGAATCGCGGCGGAAGCAGTGTGTTCAATATGCAGATAAAATGAACTAAGCGCATCGCATTATAAAGCGCATCATATGCATCGCATACAGTTCAGATTAAAAATAATATGCAGATAATCAAATGCAGAGAAGGAGAATAAACCGATGAAATTATCAAAAATGCATTTAAAGACTCTCAGAGAGGTTCCTGCTGAGGCGGAAATTCCAAGCCATATACTGATGCTCAGATCAGGCATGATCAGAAAGCTGGCATCAGGTGTTTACGGATTCATGCCGCTCGGATGGAGAACCATCAGAAAAATCGAGGACATAGTCAGAGAAGAGATGGATAACGCAGGCGGACAGGAAATACACATGTCAGCAGTACAGCCTGCTGAGCTCTGGGAAGAGTCCGGCAGATGGCAGGCATACGGACCTGAACTCTGGAGAATAAAAGACAGACACGGCCGAGAATTCTGTCTCGGACCTACGCACGAGGAGATATTCACAGATATCGTGAGAAATGACGTGAATTCATATCGCCAGCTGCCGATGAATCTCTATCAGATTCAGACAAAGTACAGAGACGAGGCAAGACCGAGATTCGGACTTATGAGAAGCAGAGAATTCATTATGAAGGACGCTTATTCATTTGACCGTGACCAGGAGGGTCTGGACAAGAGCTACAGGGATATGTATGAAGCATATGAGAAAATCTTCACGAGATGCGGCCTTTATTTCAGACCTGTCGAGGCTGACACAGGTGCTATCGGAGGCAGCAATTCCCACGAGTTCACAGCAATCTCCGAGGTAGGAGAGAGTGAAATAGCATACTGTGAGAAATGCTCCATGGCGGCTACGGTAGAGAGAGCAGAGTGTGTTGATGCAAAGGCGCAGGACGATGTCGAAATGCTTCCGATGGAAGAGGTGCATACTCCTGAAACAAAGACAATAGAAGACGTTGCGGCATTCCTTAATCTCGATAAAACGCAGACGATAAAGGCTCTTCTTTTCGTGACATATGACGGAGAAGGAAAAGAGAACGGATATGTTGCAGCATTTGTAAGAGGTGACAGAGAGCTCAATATGACAAAGCTCGTCAATGCACTGAATATTCCGGAGCATGCCATCGAGTTTGCCGATGAAGCAGAAATGTCTGCAGTGACCGGATGTGTCGGCGGATTTACAGGTCCTACTGCACTTCACGACTGCACAATCGTTGTGGACAGCGAGCTGCCGGGACTGAAGAATATGTGTGCGGGAGCCTGCAGGGAAGATTATCACCTGATCAATGTCAATTACGGCAGAGATTACAAGGCTGACATAGTAACTGATATCAAGGTGCTTGCGGCAGGCGATGCATGCCCTGTATGCGGCGCACCTGTAAAGCACGCGAGAGGAATCGAGGTCGGACAGGTCTTCAAGCTCGGAACAAAGTACAGCGAATCGATGCACGCTTACTACAAGGATGAGAACATGAAGGATCATCCGATTGTAATGGGCTGCTACGGCATCGGCGTTACAAGGACAATGGCTGCGATTATCGAGCAGCATCACGATGACAACGGCATTATCTGGCCGGTTTCAGTTGCTCCTTATCATGTGATTATCACTGTGATGAAGCCGGATGATGAGATACAGGCAAATGTTGCAGACAAAATATACAGCGAGCTTTGCGCAGCGGGCATCGAGGTTATGCTTGACGACAGAAAAGAACGTCCGGGTGTAAAATTCAAGGATGCCGATCTGCTCGGAATTCCTGTAAGAATCACAGTCGGAAGAGGTGCAGCTGACGGAATTATCGAATACAAGATGAGACGTGATGCCGACAAGGAAGAAATGACTGTGGATGAGGGAATTAAGAAGGCTATAGATATCATCAACGCTGAAAAATAAAGAGAAAAGGCTTAGATTATCAATGCGTAAAAAAGAGAAGGCTGCAGATTCATCAAAGCACAAAACAGAAAAAATGACGGGCCCCGCGGGGCAGGATAATACCAAAGGTCTGAAAAAATATGCAGTTCTCTTCTGGGAGCTTTTTAAAATAGGAATATTCACCATCGGCGGCGGACTGGCAATGATACCGCAGATACAGCAGGTGGTGGTTTATGACAAAAAATGGCTTACGGAAGATGATATGCTCGACTGCATTGCGGTGGCACAGTCGCTGCCGGGAGTAGTTGCGATAAACAGCGCCACTTACATCGGCAACAGGCTGTACGGTATCCGCGGAGCCATAGCTGCAACGCTGGGAGTGGTTGCGCCGTCCTTTATAATAATAATTGTGGTGGTGTCATTCCTGGGTGCGATTGGTGAGAATGCATACATAATCGGGGCTTTTACTGGTATAAAAGCTGCAGTGTGCGGTCTGATTCTGGTGACGGCCTTCAGGCTCGCCAGACAGAGTCTCACATCGGTGTTTCAGTGGGTTATGGCTGTGGCGGCGCTCATCGTGATAGGCGTTTTCGGTGTGACTGCTGTGTGGGCGATTCTGGGCGGTGCAGTTCTCGGCATTATTTACAACAGTGTAAAGCTCAGGAAAGGGCATTAAAGAATCGGGAAATACAAATGATGTACTTGAATATTTTTACAATGTTTTTCAGAATCGGGCTGTTCAGCTTCGGAGGCGGGCTGGCTATGCTGCCCCTGATTTTTCAGAGCGTGCAGGATTTCGGCGTGATGTCATCGCACGAGTTTTCGGATCTGGTGGCACTTTCACAGGTAACGCCGGGACCGGTTGCAGTAAATGCGGCCACGTATGTCGGGTTTAATTACTCCGGGATACCGGGTGCACTTGTGGCTACACTCGGTGTGTGTCTGCCGTCTTTTATCGTAGTGCTGATTGTAATGAAATTTATCGAAAAATTCAACGACAGCAAAGGCGTTCAGGGCGCATTCGTCGGAATAAGACCTGTAACAGTGGGACTCATCGCTGCTGCAGCTGTTTTTGTCAGTGAAACGGTGCTGGTTAACGGTTCGGTGTTTTCAAAGGAGCTGTTTACAGGCGGTCTGGAATTTTTCAACCTGATACCGATAGGTTTGTTTGTGATAAGCATAATACTTGTGGGGGTGTTTAAAGTGCGCCCGATACGAGTGATGATAATAATGGGAATAGCCGGTGCACTGCTGTGCAGGTAGCGCAGGCGGCGGAGCAGTAAAAGCGCATAATGCGGCTGAATCGGGACCGCAGGCGCGGCTGCAGACGGAATGACCGGCTGATACGAATCGATATTGTCCGATTCAGATATTCGCAGGACAGCTCAGATATAATGTTGACCGGAAAGGAGGACGCCGATATGTGGACAGGCGGAGTGAGAGTAATAGTGCTCGATGAAGAAGACAGAATGCTGCTTGTGAAGCAGCACCATGAAGACAAAGATATATGGATGGTTCCCGGAGGCGGAATCGAGGCCGGTGAGAACGCTGAAGAGGCGGCTGCACGCGAGGTGCTGGAGGAGACAGGTCTTGAGATTGAGGTCGGTCCGCTCGTGTGGCATGTCGAAGAGGTTTCGGAGCGCGGGCAGCGTTTTGTGAATTTCTTTATGGGAAAGGCAGTCGGCGGGAAGCTCGGACTTGGCAGGGATCCTGAATTTGATGAGAATCATCAGGTGCTCAGGGAAGTGCGCTTTGCATCCCGTGAAGAGATACAGTCAATACCGAGAATATATCCGGAATATCTCAGGAAAGAATTCTGGGAAATCCGTGAGAAGGTATTCGATGCATCGTATATTTACAATCCGTTCAGAATAAGATAGATTAAAAGACAGTATACAGCTGCAGGTCATACGCAGCTGTTTCGCAGCAGGCAGGAAACGCATGTTAAACTGCCCGGTGCAGCTGCTTTATAATAGGAGGGACAAAATGAAATACGTAAAGATTGAAATGGAAGACGGAGGCATCATGAAGGGTGAGCTTTACCCTGAAATCGCGCCGAAGACAGTTGAAAATTTCATAAAGCTCGTTGAGGAAGGCTTTTATGACGGACTGATTTTTCACAGAGTAATTCCGGGATTCATGATTCAGGGCGGCTGCCCGGACGGAACAGGTATGGGCGGTCCGGGATACTGCATTCCGGGCGAATTCACTGCCAACGGATTCAAGAACGACCTTAAGCATGACAGAGGAGTGCTTTCCATGGCGAGAGCAATGAACCCGGATTCAGCCGGCTCACAGTTCTTTATCATGGTAAAGAAGTCGCCGCATCTCGACGGTCAGTATGCTTCGTTCGGTAAGATTATCGAGGGAATGGAAGTTGCGGATAAGATTGTAAACCAGAAGAGAAGCAGATCGGACAAGCCGCTCGAACCGCAGGTAATGAAGAAAGTCACTATCGTGGAAGAGTAGCAGGTGCATCAGACAGCAAAACCTCCGCCTGAATGAAGCGTATATGGCGGAGGTTTTATTTTTCAAAATACTTTACAAATAATTACAAAAATTATATAATTATCCAATCAAGAGGAGCGAGTGAAAGCGGTCAGCCATACCTTAAAGGGGTCCGTTGGGATTAGCCTGAAAGGAGGTGGCCAGTATGATGGATTACATGTTCAATGTGATTTATCTGCTGATTCTGTACAGAATTGTACGGGAAATTAAGTGACCGCCTTCCAGATCTGCAGCTGAAGACGGTCACTAAAAGACCAAACGGCTAACCGTTTTACGGTTTCCTCTTGGTTTTATTATAGCATAAGCCGGCACAACGTCAAGATGTGTTTGAGCGGGAAACTCGGTGAGCGGAGCACTCAGTCTGCCGCATATGTGAAATCAGATTATACCCGGGGCTGATTGATTCAAGCAATAGCTGCTGTAAAACGCGCCTGATTAAATCTTTCATATTCCGATTAGTGCGGTTTATGTTCAGGAATATTTTACAGGATTCACATCCGCGTATCAAGTCATTCATAAAAGACGGCGTTAGGGATTACTGACTCAACTATCAGACATAAAAATATATAATGAATTTCTTTAAATACGCTTTAAATTTCTCGAAT
>CAVECM010000037.1:0-19087 GCA_963614095.1 Bacteroidaceae bacterium | reverse complement strand
GCATAGCGTTCATTGAACCCCGCGTCTAACGCGGGGTTTTCCTTATACAAAAAACCGGTCTGCATATGACTGCAGACCGGCATTCTTAATTCATCAATATTGACTTTACATACGATATCAATATCAAACATCACTAATATCATCGCCGGCAGTTATCCAACCATAAAAAATCCGGAATAAACTGTCTGCCGGGAAATCCGATTAATACAGATTTTCGAAGATTTCAGCGATTTCTTCTTCAGTAAGAGGAACATAGTTGTTTGCAAGAAGTCTCTGCTGGTTGTCAATAGTTGACTTAGCAAATTCTGCAACCTGATCCTTTGTCATTCCGTATTCGTTAAGCGGCTTCTTAACGAGAATCTTTCCTAAGAATTCATCCAGTGCAGGATATACATCTGCAGCATCGCAGCCCAGTACATCAGCAAGAAGCTTATTAACTTCTTCAATCTTGCCCTTAGGCTGTTTTCTCATGTACATCTTGAATACTTCTGTGAAGCAGATGAAGTTTGCTTCGCCGTGAGCGATATGGAAAGCTCCGCCGTGAGCATATGATAAAGCGTGAACTGCTCCGCATCCTGCGTTTCCGAATGCGATTCCGGCATAGTTAGCTGCCAGGCAGAAGTCCTTCAGATAAGGCTTTCTGTTTTCAGCTGTGTTTCCGCCTGCTGCGATGATTGCCTTATATCCGTTCATAATCATGTTGATAGCCTTAACCGAGTACATCTCTGTGAAAGGTGATGCCTTAGGTGAAAGGAATGATTCTACAGCGTGAATAAGAGCATCTACTGATGAAGTAGCGAATACTTTATCAGGCAGTCCCTGAAGTGATTCAGGAATAAGTACAGCGATATCAGCATAAGTCTGCTCGTCAGCAATACCCTTCTTGAGGTTGAGTGACGGGATTGATGCTACAGCTACGTTAGTTACTTCTGAACCTGTTCCGCATGTAGTAGGTACAACAACAAGCTTCTTTACTCTCTTAGGAGCTACTTTTCCTGTATAGAGGTCAGCTACTTTGTCAGGGATTTCACATGCCAGTACTTTACAGCAGTCAACGATAGTACCGCCGCCGAAAGCGATAATTCTGTCATATTCATACTTATCCATTTCAGCCTTCATAGCGTCCATCATTTCGTCTGTAGGTTCGCCTGCACCATATTTTTCCTGATAAATAACAGGCATATCGATACCGAGCGGCTTTACATACGGATCATACATCCACTGGTTAGTTACGAGAATGTCTCCCTTACCAAACTTGAACTCATCATTAAAATCTTTGAATGTGTCAAAGTAATAGATTGAAGGAACTACTCTTAATGCTTGCATAATTTTACCTCTTTTCTTAAACTCAACTATAACATAATGTAACCTTTACGAGCCTGAGCCCGCCCGGACTGACTCCGTAAGCAGGCTCCGACCCGGATAGTTCAATAAATTTTAAACAAGACATTTCCAATATGCAAAACTTAATCATATCCGAGCCGTGCAGGTCCGAATCACAAATCATGCTGCTTTGAATCCAAAGCTGTGAATGTGAACGAATATCACGACCGGATTATAAACTAATACTGCAGATCAGAATATTGAATCAAACTGCGAATTAAAATTCTGCGTTGAATCTTTCCTTAAACTGTGCTTTCAGTTCCTCTCTGAAATCAGGATGTGCTATATTGATAAGCTGTCTTGCTCTGTCTTTGAGGTTTGTGCCCTTCAGTGTAGCAATACCATATTCAGTTACAACATAGTCAGCATCACATCTTGATGTAGTTACAGCAGCACCGTGGTCAATAAACGGAACAATCTTCGAAATCTTTGTTCCGTCTTTCTTTACTGTTACGGAAGGCATTGCTATGATAGCTCTTGCGTTTCCGTCTTTAGCCATTGATGCACCTCTGATGAAGTCTACCTGACCGCCTACTCCGGAAATCTGCTTAGTTCCGATGCATTCCGATACTATCTGTCCCATGAAGTCTACCTGTACGCATGCGTTGATGCAGACGAGGTTGTTCAGGTTGCATACTGTCATAGGGTGATTTACATAATCTACTTCTCTGAGCTCTACCATAGGGTTCTTGTCGCACCAGTCATACAGCTTCTTTGTTCCCATAAGGAATGTAACGACCATTTTACCCTCATCGATACCCTTCTGTGAGCAGTCGATAGCGCCTTTTTCAAATAAATCAACAACGCCGTCTGCGATCATTTCTGAGTGGATACCGAGATGCTTCTTGTCTCCCAGCTGAGCCAGTACAGCATCAGGAATAGCACCGATACCGAGCTGCAGAGTATCTCCGTCCTTGATAAGTGATGCGCAGTTCTTACCGATTGCTTCTTCTACAGGACCAATCTTAGCCGGCTTGCTCTCAGGAAGCGGACGATTGTATTCAACAAAAGCGTCGATGTCATTTACATGAATGAACGTATTTCCGAATACTGTAGGTACCTGGTCATTTACTTCTGCCAGAACCACTCTTGCAGATTTTACAGCCTGCATAGTGTAGTCAGACGATACGCCTACGCAGCAATATCCGTGTTCATCCGGCGGTGTTACAGTAACCATTGCTACGTCAACATGCAGGATGTCTCTTCTGATAAGGCTTGGAATTTCATGGAAGAATACAGGGATAAAATCTCCGTGTCCCTCGGAAATCGAATTTCTTACTGAAGGTGAAGTGAACCATCCTTCATATCTGAAAACATCGCTGTTCTCTGCTTTTGCATATTCACCTTTTCCGAGCGTTACCATGTGTGATACTGTAATGTCTTTGTATAAATGCTTGTTTGCTACCATAGCATCAACCAGAGCTACCGGTTCAGCAACAGCATGTGCAAATACTACAGTGTCACCTGATTTAATGAGTTTTACGGCTTCGTCAGCAGACATTGTTCTGCTTTCATAAGTTTTTTTCCAGTCCATTTTACTTAAACTCCTCCAATTACTTTACCTATCGTATTAAGAAACTGTTTATTTCTTCTGTGAATTTTCAGTTTCCTCGATAAGCTGCTTCTTAACATCTTCGATCTGAGCGCGATCCCAGATCTTATATATCTCACCCTTTACATCGAAGTGCTTGTATGCTGCACAGCAGGCCGGGCATCCGCCTATCACAAGCAGTACATCATACGGGTCGTCCTCGATTGCATGAGTAAAATTCATATTCGCAACATCGTGCTCTATTTCTTTTAATGCTTTGCCGCGCTCGTATCTGGGGTTACAGCCTCCGCAGAATCTAACGCCGCATTTTATCTTGTTATCCATTATTACAGTTAATTATTGTGTGTAATTTGAAAAAAGAGGCCGCTTTGGGCTACAAAGCGGCCTCAAATTTTCTGATACAGATTATCTGTTAAATCCAAGACTTAACTATTTAATTCCAGCGATAGCCTTAGCTAATGCTTTCTTTCCTTCGAGATTTCCCTGTCTCTGAATCATGATTCTCTGAGCCTGTGGGGAACCAGCGCCGTGCAGTGATTCTGTTCTGTAACCTACTGCCGATGAACCTAAGCACATATTTTCGATGAATCTTAATATTCTCATTCTCTCTTCTGTTGTGCATGAAGGTGCAGCTGCGAAGAACTTGTTGCAGATTTCGCCGATAGTTTCGCCGTTGCTTCCAACCTTAATGTCAGACTTGAAGTCTTTTTCTGAAGGCATTGTTACCATGAGTCCGCCTGCGATATCTTCAGCTAATCTTGTCATATCGTAAGGGAATCTTGTAACGTTCTGCTTGCAGACGTTAGCTAACAGTAAGTCGATTTCATAGTTTCCGGCCAGAGTCGGATGACCTTCTGCTGAGCAAGCGATACCGCAGCAGTACAGAGTTTCATTCAGGTGAATCATTTCGATGAGCTTGTCCTTGATGTGTGAAGCTTTCTGAGCGCCATTGTATTCAGCAGCCAGAGCAGCAGCTCCGATAAGAACGTCACCAACACCTACTTTGCATCCGCCGTATGACTGTCTGTGATATCCTGCGAATCTTTCTACCATCATTCCAGCGAAATCATATTCTCCAGCGAGGAAGATATATTCGTTAGGGATGAATACGTTATCAAATACTACTAATGCTTCCTGTCCGCCGTACTGCTTGTTTCCGAGATCAACGTCAGCATTTTCTTCTAATTTTCTTGTATCGCATGACTGTCTTCCGTAAATCATGTACATTCCTTCAGCATCTGTCGGACATGCAAATGATACTGCGAAGTCTTTGTCAGCTTCTTTCATTGCCTGTGTAGGCATTACGATGTGCCAGTGTGAGTTGATAGTACCAGTCTGGTGAGCCTTAGCGCCTCTTACTACGATACCGTCTTCTCTTCTTTCAACGATATGTACGAACAGATCCGGATCCTTCTGTGCACTTGGAGCGAGTCCTCTGTCACCCTTAGGGTCAGTCATTGCGCCGTCTACTACATAGTCGTTCTTCTGAACCATTTCGAGGAACTTCTTGAAGTTTTCATGGTAGTTTGTACCATACTTCTTGTCTGTCTCATATGTTGTTGAGAATACAGCATTAAAAGCATCCATACCTACGCATCTCTGGAAGCATGAAGCTGTTTTCTGTCCGCAAAGTCTCTGCATCTTAACTTTTTTAATTAAATCATCTGTGCTCTGATGCAGGTGGCAGAATCTGTTAATAGTTTCGCCTGTGAGGCTTGATTTAGCAGTCATAAGGTCAGCATACTCAGGATCCTGTGCCAGATCGTAAGTTACCTTAACGCAGTTGATTGAAGGTCTGATAATCGGATGATCCACCCAATCTTTTACCTCTTCGCCAAACATGTAGACTCTTGTCTTCATTTTTCTCAAGCTCTCAATATACTGTTCTCCTGTCATTAACATATTATAATCACTCCTTTGGGTTATATTTAATTTCTCCGAACGCTTGATTGCGGACTAAGAAATCATAAACAATTGTACAAAATATTTCGAAAAAAAGCAACTATTTTTCTTAACTCAGCCTATATTCAGAATTTTCCTTGCCATATCGAGAAGATCCTCGCCTATTCTGTCATCAAGAACAACATCCTTGATTTCCGGTATGTTTTCCGTGACGATGGATTTTACCACTTCTTCTATAGTGGACTGAGCCGAAGGACATGCAGCACATGAACCTGTAAGCTTCACATATGCCACTCCGTCATTATATTCTGTGAGGACAGCTCCGCCGTAATGCGCAGCCAGAACAGGATCGACTTTTTCTTTCAGCACATTCCTGATTCGTTCTTCCATAATGCTACCTCTCATTATCATCAGTTTATATAGCTATTATATATCTTGCTTTCTGCTTTTTCAAGAGTTTATAATTATCAATAAGGCTAAAAAAAAAGGAGGTATCTATAAAATGAGTAAAGCTGTAATCATTACATCATTCATAGAAAATGAAATAAATATCCGCGCCCGCCTGAATTCTGAAGATTATGTTATATGCACTGACGGGGGATATGACATAGCATACGCACAGGGAATACATCCGGATCTTATTCTGGGCGACTTCGATTCCATTCAGGGTGAATTGCCTGAAAACGTTGAAATTAAAAGGTTTAAGCCTGAAAAGGATTTTACGGATCTTGAGCTTGCAATTAAAACCGCTGCGGAGTCAGAATTTACCGAGCTGGAAATAATAGGAGGAATCGGAGGGCGTCTTGATCACACAGTTGCCAATCTGCAGCTGTTTTATCACTACCATACCTGCTTCAAAAGTATGCTGATGCTGGACGGAAGAAACATGTGTTTTGTTCTCAACTCAAAAAAAGAAAGCACATTTGTAATACCTTTTGTTGGCGATAGTTATTTTTCAGTATTTTCACTCACTCCGAAAACAACAGGTTTGTCAATAAAAGATGCAAAATATGAGCTTACTAATCACACTTTGACGAACGATTTTCCGCTCGGTGTCAGTAATGAATTTTCAGATAATAAAAATGCCGTCATCTCTATGGACGACGGTATCCTGCTTATTGTCATATCCGGAAAATAATCTCCCCGAAAAAACAAAACCTTATTCGTTTTAAAAAACCGTGTTCCGCGGAAATACCGGCAAATAACTTTACTTTGAAGGCGGCACGGTTTTCCCGTACCGGAAACAATATTTCTTAAAAAAACGGGGACGGTTTTATGCCTCTGAAGCATATGCCCGCCCCCGGTTTAAACTGTTCAGAAATGCATCGGCTGCACTGTTCTCACTTAGCCCATCCGAGCGTGCACTTTACTGCCTTGTGCCAGCCGTCGATGAGCATCTTCCTTCTTTTATCATCCATATCAGGTCTGAAAATCCTGTTAATCTGCCAGTTGGATACAATATCATCTGTATTTTTCCAGTAGCCCGTTGCAAGGCCCGCCAGATATGCCGCACCCAGCGAAGTGGTTTCAATGCATTCGGGTCTGTAAAGCGGCATATTGATGATATCTGACTGAAATTCCAGCAGAAAATCGTTTGCACATGCACCGCCGTCGACCTTGAATGCCTTTATTTCGTGCCCCATATCCTCTGACATGGAGTTCATTAGATCGTAAGTCTGATAGGCCATCGACTCCAGTGCAGCTCTGACTATATGATTTCTGTTAACCCCGCGAGTGAGTCCCATAAGTGCACCGCGGGCATACGGATCCCAGTACGGAGCTCCGAGTCCGGTAAATGCAGGAACAATATATGCACCCGCTGTATCGCTGACAGATCGGGCCAGTCTCTCCGATTCTGCAGCATTTTCCAGAATCTTCACTTCATCTCTGAGCCACTGTATTGTGGCCCCCGAAACGAATACAGAACCCTCCAGCGCATAGTTTACTCTGCCGTCAAGACCCCATGCTATCGTTGTCAGCAGGCCGTTTCCTGATTCAACGGGTTTTTCACCGGTATTCACAAGCATGAATCCGCCGGTACCGTATGTGTTCTTCGCTTCCCCCTCGGAAAAGCACGCCTGTCCGAAAAGTGCAGACTGCTGATCTCCGGCAGCACCTGCAATCTTTACAGGTCCTCCGAAAATAAG
Organism: Bacteroidaceae bacterium; assembly: GCA_963614095.1. GTDB lineage: Bacteria > Bacillota > Clostridia > Peptostreptococcales > Anaerovoracaceae > Lentihominibacter. The sequence goes on along the minus strand of CAVECM010000037.1, from coordinate 12,103 downwards.
CGGACTGCTTTCGCCGTAAATCCGGCTTGACGGGCATGGCTCAGGCAGCATACATGCCGGAATATCAAGCTCCGCCAGAATCTCTTCGTCCCATCTGAGCGTATGTATATTGAACATCATCGTCCTGGACGCGTTCGAATAATCGGTTATGTGAACCTTTCCGCCCGTCAGTCTCCATATGAGCCATGTTTCAATGGTGCCGAAAAGCAGCTCGCCGTTTCGGGCGCGCGCATATGCCCCCTCGACATTTTCCAGTATCCATCTGAGCTTGGTTGCAGAAAAATACGGATCAATAAGAAGCCCTGTTTTTTTTCTGAAAAACTCTTCAAGACCCCTTGCTTTAAGCTCATCGCAGAATTTCGAGGTTCTTCTGCACTGCCATACTATGGCATTGTATATGGGCTCGCCTGTTTCTCTGTCCCACACTATCGTTGTTTCACGCTGGTTTGTTATACCTATGGAATCGATGTCCTCATATGTGGCACCTATCTTCAGCAGAGCCTCCTGCGCAACACCTATCTGAGTCGACCAGATATCCATCGGATCATGTTCCACCCAGCCCTCATGCGGGTAAATCTGCCTGAATTCCTTCTGCGCAGCGCTGACCTGCCTTCCCTGTCTGTCGTAAAGTATGCACCTCGAGCTGGTTGTCCCCTGATCGAGTGCCATAATGTATTTCTTTTTCATCAGATAAACTCCATCATGATTCTGTTGGAAATGTCTATGCCTCTTGAAGAAAGATACAGCCTGTCTCCGCTCAGAATCAGCATTCCCTTGTATTTGTTCAGTATATCAACATTGTAGACTCTGAAAAAATCCTCGTGAAAAGTTCTGCGGAATGCTTCCAGACTGATTCCCTCCGCTTTCCGCAGACCTGTGAAAACGTATATGCCCATCTCCTCGCGAGGTGAATATCTGTCTGAGCCCTCCTCGTCCACCGGCGCTTTTCCATGATTGAGATCATTAATGTAATCATACATCTTGTCGTGGTTTTTAAGTCTTGCTCCGTCAAGGAAAGAGCTTGCTCCGAGTCCCATACCGAGATATTCATCATAGGACCAGTATTTCATATTGTGACTGCTTCTGTATCCCGGGAGAGCACAGTTTGATATCTCATAGTGCTCATAACCGGCCGACGACATCATTTTGAGTGCTGTGTGATACATCTCGCGGTCGATAATCTCCGGAACAGGTTCCATCTCACCTTTTTCATATATCATTCTGTAAAACTCAGTGCCTTCTTCAATCTGCAGACTGTAAAGTGATATGTGCGACGGTTTTAAGAAAAGACACTGTCTCACCGTATCCTTCCACATTTTCATCGTCTGGCCCGGTATTGCAAACATAAGATCGAGATTTATATTTTCGAACCCCACCTTGCGCGCCCGCTGAAAGGCATAGAATGCGTCGTTCTTATTGTGTATTCTTCCGAGCACCCCCAGCACGTGATTGTCAAATGACTGTACGCCGATGCTCAGTCTGTTTATGCCCTTGCGCAGATAACGCTTCATTTTTTCGTCGGAAAGTGTCGCCGGATTAGCCTCAATAGTTATCTCGGCGTCGTCGGTGACATTGAAATTTTCTTTCAGGCAGTCCACTATCCTGCCCATATCCCATTCCGAAAAAAGAGAAGGGGTTCCTCCGCCTATGTAAATACTGTCCACATTTCGATAATGCCAGCTGTCAGATCTGAGTTTTATCTCACGTATGAGAGCATCTGTGTATTCCGAAAAAACTTTACTGCTGCTGCAGCTGAAAGAGAGGAAATCACAGTATCTGCACTTCCTCACACAAAACGGTATATGAACATATATTCCCAGATTATTTGTTGTCGTCATATTTAAGTACCGCCGTAAATGCTTCCTGAGGCACCTCAACAGTACCGAACTGCCTCATTCGCTTCTTTCCTTCCTTCTGTTTTTCAAGCAGCTTCTTCTTTCTCGATATATCACCGCCGTAGCACTTGGCGATAACGTCTTTTCTGTAGGCTCTGACTGTTTCTCTTGCTATTACTTTCTGCCCTATAGAGGCCTGTATCGGCACCTCAAACTGATGCATCGGAATTATTTCCTTCAGCTTCGAGCAGACAAAGCGCCCTCTTGCATATGCTTTTGATTCGTGCACTATCATGGAAAACGCATCCACGATTTCCTTATTGAGGAGTATGTCAAGCTTTACTACCTTCGATGGTTCATATCTGGTGAATTCATAGTCAAGCGAACCGTATCCCCTGGTCTTTGATTTGAGCGCATCAAAGAAGTCATATATTACTTCGTTGAGAGGCATATCATAATGGAGATTCACTCTGTTTTCGGTTATATACTCCATATGAATCATCCGGCCTCTTCTGTCCTGACATATTTCCATAATGTTTCCGACATATTCCTTCGGCACCATTATGTCAGCCTTCACCATCGGCTCCTCTATATGGTCTATCTGTGCGGCATCCGGCAGATTTGAAGGGTTCTGAACCATCATGATGCTGCCGTCGTTCATTACGACCTTGTAAATAACACTCGGTGAAGTCGTCACAACAGCCAGGTCGAATTCCCGTTCCAGCCTTTCCACTATGATTTCCATGTGCAGAAGACCCAGGAATCCGCATCTGAACCCGAATCCCAGTGCTGTCGATGTTTCCGGCTCAAAATGGAATGCCGCATCATTTACCTGGAGCTTTTCCAGTGCATCCTTTACATTTTCGTATTTTTCGCCTTCTGCAGGATAAATACCGCAGTATACCATCGGCTGAACCTTCTTATAACCCGGCAGCGGCTCCTCTGTCGGATTCTCCGCCAGTGTTATCGTATCACCTACTCTTGCATCGGCAACCTGCTTTATGCTGGCGCAGATATAACCTACCTCGCCTGCTCTGAGCATTCTGCATTCAACAGGGCCCGGAGAATAAACGCCTACCTCTGTGACCTCGTACTCCTTGCCGGTGTTCATCATTCTTATCATATCGCCTTCTTTTACTGTACCGTCAAATATTCTGGTATAGATTACGACGCCCTTGTAATTATCATAATATGAATCGAATATAAGAGCTTTCAGCCTGCCGTGTTCATCTCCGGACGGCGCAGGTATATCGGTAACTATCTTTTCGAGCAGCTCTTCAATGCCTGTTCCCTCCTTAGCTGAAACCAGCGGCGCATCCTGAGCCTCCACACCTATGACATCCTCGATTTCCTGCTTGACTTCATCTGGTCTGGCGGAGGCCAGATCTATTTTGTTGAGTATCGGCATAATCTCAAGATCCTCATCCATCGCCAGATATACATTGGCAAGCGTCTGTGCCTCGACACCCTGTGTGGCATCAACTACAAGCACAGCTCCCTCGCACGCTGCCAGACTTCTGGAAACTTCATATGTAAAGTCCACGTGTCCCGGCGTATCGATAAGATTGAATATGTATTCGTTCCCGTCTTTTGATTCGAACACCAGACGGGTTGTCTGAAGTTTTATCGTGATTCCGCGTTCTCTCTCCAGATCCATATTGTCCAGGAACTGCTCTCTCATGTCACGTTTTGACACAAGCCCGGTTTTTTCGATTATTCTGTCCGCAAGAGTGGATTTACCATGGTCAATATGTGCTATAATACTGAAATTTCTTATGTATTTCTGATAATCTTTCATTTTTTCCTCACAAAATATTCTTTTCTATATTGTATTCTAATGTAAAAGCTGTTTTTTATCAACACGAAAAACTCGAAACTGTGGGATCCGGCGCATGTAAATTTTGAAATTATGCCGTATTTCCCTTGCAAACAGCCGTTTATTCATATATACTATTAGTTGCGAATTTTAGCTATAGTAATAAGAAAGTGGGGTAATTTAAATGGCAAATATTAAATCCGCAAAGAAAAGAATCCGTGTAATCGACAAGAAGACTGCAAGAAACAGAAGAATCAAGAATCATCTTAAAACTGTTCTTAAGTCATTCGATGCAGCTATCGAAGCAGGCGATATGGATACTGCAAAGGAAAAGCTCGCTTTAGCTGAAAAGAAGCTTATGCAGGCTGCTGCAAAGCATACTATCCACAAGAATGCCGCTGCAAGAAAAATCTCAAGATTAACAAAGCGATTCAACAAGGCTAACGCCTAAGTCTCACCCGTCCCCACCCGTGCATAAGTTAAATGCACAGCAATGAGCAAAGAAAAAGATGGTTGTGTCTCCCATCTTTTTTTATTGCAATGAATCTGACGCGGTTCTGGTTTAAGCCTGCAGAACACCTATTTCTGAAAAATCTTGTCGGGATATGATGTTTTACAAAACTCATATATGTGATATACTTAATAACAGGCTGTGAAAATCTTATCACATGCTGCCGGGTGTTCTTCAGAACGCGATAAAGCCCGCTGCTGCGGCTTTACAGCTGCCGGAGATAACTGCAGCCGCATAATATCAGGAAAAAATTCAACTGCAGAAAAACTGCATCAAAAGGAGAATATTATTATGAGTACACATATAAATGCTGCGAATAAAAATGACATCGCTCCATCAATTCTTCTTCCCGGAGATCCGCTCCGTGCGGAATTCATTGCGGAAAATTATCTTGAAAACGCAAGATGCTATAATAAAATACGCGGAATGCTGGGATTCACCGGTACATATAAAGGTGTCCCTGTTTCCGTTCAGGGTACCGGCATGGGTATGCCGTCGATGGGTATATATTCATGGGAACTTATAACTGAATACGGTGTACAGAATCTTATAAGAATAGGGACCGCCGGATCGTTTCATAAGGATATCAGAATAAAAGATATTGTTGTGGGAATGGCCGCGTCGACCGACTCCAATTATGTTCACGCTTTTGACGTGCCGGGCTCGTATTCCCCGTGCGCCAGCTACGAACTTCTGTCCAAGCTCGGCGATGCTTCCGAGGAGCTCAATATACCGTTTAAAGCCGGCAATATAGTCTCCTGCGACGTTTTTTATGAACTCAAGGAGGACTGGTGGAAAAGATGGGCGTCAATGGGCATTATGGCCGTTGAAATGGAGGCAGCTGCGCTTTACATGAATGCTGCATACAATAATGTCAATGCCTTGGCTGTTATGACAATCAGTGATCATTTTGTAACCGGAGAAAAAGCCACTGCCGAAGAACGGCAGACATCATTTACTGATATGATGAAGCTCGCTCTTGAGGCGGCAATCAAATAGATACTGCGAAAGCGAAACTCAAAACAGACTCAAAGAAAACAGGAGGATAAATTGAAGGTATTAGAATCTGCTGAAAACTATCTGGAATCAATACTCATATTGAGACAGCAAAAGGGAACAGTCCGGGCTATAGATATTGTAAACTATCTCAGCTTTTCAAAGCCAAGCGTCAGCATAGCGCTCAAACAGCTGGAAACAAACGGTTTTATTATAAGAGACGAAGATAATCACATCTATCTTACCGAATCAGGTCAGGAAATCGCCGAGTCTATCTATGAAAGACATCAGCTTCTGAGCAGCCTGTTTATTAAAATCGGCGTGTCAGAAGAAACTGCTATGGAGGATGCGTGCAAGATAGAGCACCACATAAGTCAGGAAACCATTGATTGTCTGAAAAAACATCTGGACAATATATGATGATTCCGGCATCGGTGCACAGCACTTCTGCACGTGTATATATCCATTAGCAAAACATTGCGGCATATCTGTATGCATGCATATAACTCGTAAGCAATACAGCGCAGCGTCAAAGAAAACTGCGCTGTTTTTATTTGATTTTTCCGGTTTTATCAGGTTTTTTCATCTTTCAGGTCTTTATCATGTCTTTGATTTTTTCGAAACTTTTGTCTCCTATTCCCGATACGTTTTTAATATCCTCGATACTCGAAAACCGACCGTTTTCTTTTCTGTAATCTATTATTTTCTGTGCGGTCGCCGGTCCGACACCGCTGAGCTCCTGCAGTTCTTCGGAATCTGCGGTATTAATATTTATCTTGCCGTCTGAATAACCGGACGATGTACCGCTGCTCCCGCCGTCATCGATCTCATCCTCCTCTGAAGGAAGCGCGGGTATGTAGATTTTTTCACCATCTTCTATAAAAGCAGCCCTGTTTATATCTGTTAAATCAGCATTTTCGGTAACGCCGCCTGCGGCCTCAATCGCATCCGCTACTCTGCTTCCCTCATCAAGTTCTGCAACCATCGGAGAGACGACCTCTCCGCCGATATCGACAATGATTTTGGCAGTTTCAGGCTCTGTTTCCACTACAGCTGTGTTTGAATCCGAGTCCGGATTGCCTTCACTCTCTTCAGCGTCCGACGGTGCAAAAACAAAAAAGGCAGCGATGACCGCAACCGCGACCAGCGCTACCCTTATCAGTAAATCCTTGTGCTCTTTTACAAATTCTGTGAGCTTTTCTTTATCCCTGATATCCTCTAATAAATTTTTCATTGCAAAATCCCCCTTCCATCGTATATTTTACAATAATAAGGAAGAAATGTCAATATATGTTTATTTAAAAAATATCTGGTTTCTCGTTATATCCATCTCATTTCTGTCTGCTTCCAGATTCAGTCGTTCAACAAAGGTCCGGATGACAAGCTCAGGGCTCAGATTCGAATTGCTTCCGGAATCAAGCAGCGTATTTATCACAAGCCTGCTTCCGTCCGGAATAATCGGAGTTCCGTGCTGCGTCTGCAGCATTGCAGGTTGCATATCATTTGCCTGCGATACCTGTGTCACACTGAAGCGCCTTATCATCGGCTTAATATCAATCTCAGCCGGTTCTTTCTTTTTCTTCTGCTTTTTCAGCGTCAGGATTCTGTCCTGATTCATGTAAAGCCGCTGCATCTCATCATCGCTCATATCCGTTTTTTTGCTGAGCGGTATTTCGATTATATACTCTGCGGCATCAGTCATGGCAGCAAGCGTTTTGCCGCCTGCCAGCGAATACTCGCATGTCTTTATATCAAGACCCGGCGGCATCAGCGCTGACAGTCTTTCTTTTATATCATCCGGCTGCAGATCCTCAACTGTTTCTATCTCCATGAGTTCATTGAGTCCGGCATATCCAAGAGATAACGGCTGTGCGAATCCCAGCTTCGGATGAGGATTGAAGCCCTGTGAGTAAGCAAGCTTTATACCTGCACGCTTTACTGCTCTGGTAAAAAGCCTCATGAGGTCGAGATGTGAGATGTAGCATATGCTGCCGGTTTTTGAAAATCGGATTTTATATTTACTCATGTGCACTCACCTCTCTTATATCATCTGTCTTTGCCGCATCTGCTGCTGTTGTTTTTTCAGATACAGCTTCTCCGGAAATCGGCTTGCTGAAATCTGCACCTTTAAAGCATTCCGTATATCTGTTTATGCCGCAGCCGGCACATCCGAGCCTGCAGTCAGGAGTAACCGCTTCCTGCTTTGCTTTTTCATTTTCACGTATGAGAAATTCTTTTGTCAGAAGCGGGTCGATTATATCCCACGGGAGCACCTCGTCGTAGCTGCGTACACGATGGCTGTAAAATGCAGGATCTGTTCCCGTCTGCTTAAACGCCTGCTCCCACAACTCCGGTCTGAAATGCTCTGTCCAGCCGTCAAATCTGCATCCGAGTCTGTATGCAGTTTCAAGCACCCTTCCGATTCTGCGGTCGCCTCTTGCGAAAACAGCCTCCAGGTTGCTGGTTCCGGTCTCATGATAGTTGAATGTCACGCCCTTTATCCTGAGTTTTTTAGTAAGATAAATATGCTTGTCGATAAACATATCATGGGTGTCCTGTGCAGCCCACTGGAAAGGCGTATGAGGCTTCGGCACAAAGTTCGACACGCTTATTGTGACCCTGAACCTGCCGCCTCTGCGCCCTCTTATGCGGTAATTGATGTCCATAATGTTCTGTGCGATTTCTCTTATTCCGTCAAGATCCTCATATGTTTCACCCGGAAGCCCGGCCATAAAGTAAAGCTTTATGTGCTCCCATCCCAGCTCGACTGCCTGCTCCACTGCGCTGTATATGTTTTCCTCAGTGATATTTTTATTTATTATATTTCTGAGCCGCTGGCTCCCGGCCTCAGGTGCAAATGTAAGACCTGATTTTCTGTAGCCCTGTATTTCCTGCAGAACATTAAATGAAAACGAATCAAGCCTCAGCGACGGAAGTGAAAGTGCCACGTTCTGTGCCGCACACATTTCCATAAGCTCCGCAGCAAGGCTCTCAAACTGTGAGTAATCGCTTGTTGAAAGCGACAGGAGCGAAAGCTCATCATGTCCGGTATTTGCCAGCTGCTGCTCTGCGAGCTTCATTATCGTTTCTTTACTGCGTTCACGGACAGGTCTGTATATCATCCCTGCCTGACAGAATCTGCACCCTCTCGTGCATCCTCTGAACGCTTCCACGACAGAACGGTCGTGTACGGTTTCTATGAACGGCACGATATTTTTCACAGGAAATTCTGCTGTTTCAATGTCGCTCACAACAGCTCTCTTTACTCTGTCAGGCGCTCCTTCATAAACTTTCCTGTAAACCTTCACTGTACCATCTTCGTTATATTCCGGTTCGTAAAAGCCCGGTACGTAGACTCCGTCAAATGTGCATATTTTCTTCAGAAATTCTTCTTTTGAAGCTGATTCCTTTTTCGTCAGGCAGACTCTTTCCAGCAGTTCCTCGCCGTCACCGATCAGAAAAGCATCTATGAAATCAGCAAGCGGTTCGGGATTATAGGCACATGGTCCTCCCGCAAGTATCACAGGATACTCCTCGCTCCTGTCTTCTCTTCTGAGCGGTATGCCGCCGAGATTGAGTATGTTCAGGATATTGGTATATGACAGCTCATACTGAAGTGTGAAGCCTATTATATCCATCTGTCTTATCGGAGAAAACGTTTCGAGTGTAAAAAGCTCCCTGCCGTTTTCCCTCATCAGCTGTTCCATATCATCAGCCGGTGCAAATATTCTTTCGCAGTATATATCACTGTTTTTATTGAGGATATTGTAAAGTATCTGCAGTCCAAGATAGGACATGCCGATTTCGTATGTATCAGGAAAGGCAAATCCGATGCGTACGGATACACTTTCCGGATTTTTTCTGACGGAATTGACCTCTCCGCCTGTATACCTGGCAGGCTTTTCAACCCTTCTGAGCATCTTGTGCAGCTCTTTGTCTATATCAGCGAAGCTGTTCGTATTCATGTGATTGTTAGTGGTGTCGTTCATGCTATCGATTCTCCGGTTTTGTTTTCTGTATTTATCAAATCATCCGATTCCGCAGATTTGCCTGCCATGAGTTCATCAATTGTGACGCCGATGACAGAAGCGAGTTCCTCCATATATTTTCTCGTATGTTCTCTTCTCTCAATGATAACGGGAATATGTTTTTCGTGCCCGTTTTTTCTGGCTTTGTCTATGATATAATCAATTCTCGCATCCAGACCTACATAAGTATCCTCTTTTACAAGACGATCCGCCAGGCAGATCATATCTGTCTCATTAACTTCATTTACAGGTGAAAAAGTCGAGTATTTCATGTGTACACGTATAATATCTGCTTCGGCATTGTACCCCAGCTTTTCCATGAGCTCTGCACCGACTCTGCCGTGGTCCTCCTCAACCCTCGCTATATCGTGCAGCATTCCTGCCGCAAGAATAAGTTCCGGGTCGAGCTTATATCCTTTCTCGTTTAAAGCGGCAGCTATCACAAGTGCAGTGCGTGTGACTTCTCTGCAGTGTCTTCTGACATGCTGAGGTGTGCCGTACTCTTCCAGAAGCTGTTCGCATTCCTCCCTTGTCGGATGTTTCATAAAATGCCTCCAATGTCTTATATCTGATCAAGATATTCCTCATCAAGATATTCAAGTTCAAAATCTTTGATTTTTATTGTGTCTCCGTCCTCTATACCCAGCTCTCTCATTCTGTCGAGAGCGCCGCTGTTTTCTATATATCTGTAAAGATATCTTACAGATCCGGAATCTGTGAAGTTTGTTGAATTAAAGATTTTCTCCAGCTGTTTACCGCCGAGTATATAATTTCGCCCGTCAAATTCCACAGTTACCGTTCTGTAATCAGGATCGTATTCATCCGCCTCGAAATCAAACATTTCGTAATCATCTTCTTCCTGAGGCTCTGCGAGAAGCTTCTGCAGTCTTTCCGCTGCCTCTGCGAGAACCTCCTTTACTCCGATATTTATCGGTGCTGACATCGGGAACACCTTATATCCCTTTGATTCGACATATTCTTTGAATTCAAGATATTTCGGATCGTCCTCGCCTATCAGATCGATTTTGTTCGCTGCTACAATCTGAGGCTTTTTCATGAGCTTAGGACTGTACTGCTCCAGCTCTGCATTGATTTTTTCAAAATCCTCAATCGGGCTGCGTCCTTCACTTCCGGAAACATCCACAACGTGTATAAGAACCTTTGTGCGCTCAATATGCTTCAGAAATTTATGACCAAGACCCGCACCCAGATGTGCACCCTCAATAATGCCTGCAATATCTGCTATTGCAAAGCTTGTATCAAATATTTTCACTACTCCGAGATTCGGCTCTATTGTAGTAAAATGATAGTTGGCTATTTTCGGTTTCGCGCTGGTGGACATTGCTAAAAAAGTGGATTTTCCTACATTCGGGAATCCTACAAGGCCGACATCAGCAATGAGCTTCATTTCGAGTATTATTTCCCGTTCTTTTGCAAATCCTCCCGCTTCCGCAAAATTAGGGGCCTGTCTTGTTGATGTCGTGTATTTTACATTGCCCTTTCCGCCTTTTCCGCCCTTTGCAGCAACGAATGACTGTCCGTTTTCTTTAAGATCCTGCATCACAAGACCTGAGGCCTCATCTATGACAACAGTGCCTACAGGTACTTTAATCACAAGATCCTGTCCGTTTTTCCCGTATCGCTTTTTTTTCATGCCGTTCTGGCCGTTTTCTGCTTCATATTTTCTTTTATATCTGAAATCCATCAGGGTGCGCAGATTTTCATCAGCCTGAAATATAACATCTCCGCCTTTTCCGCCGTCTCCGCCGTCAGGTCCGCCCTCAGGCACGAATGGCTCCCTTCTAAATGAAACAGCTCCGTCTCCGCCTTTTCCGGACTTAATAAATATTCTGGCTCTGTCTACAAACATGGAACCTCCTTTTCTAAAAAAGTAAAGCCCCTATAAAATAGGGGCTCAAACACAATTTTTCTTATGCTTCTTTTGGATATACGCTTACTTGCTTTCTGGTCTTGTCATATCTCTCGAACTTAACAGCTCCGTCAATCTTTGCAAATAAAGTATCATCTCCGCCTTTTCCTACATTGTTGCCAGGGTGGAATTTAGTTCCTCTCTGTCTAACTAAAATGCTTCCGGCACTTACAAACTGACCGTCGCCTGTCTTAACGCCTAAACGTTTCGACTCACTATCACGACCGTTCTTCGAGCTACCTACACCTTTCTTACTTGCCATCGATCAGACACCTCCTCGCTATATCAATATCAGTTGAATTCTTTAATAAATTTTCTTACTACTTCAATGCAGCTTCAATAGTTTCAATCATAACCGCATTTGTAGCTTTTTCATCGATTTCGATGTTGTTTTCCTTAGCAAATTCTATGAGTTCTGCTTTTCTCATGGATTTTAAGGACGGCTTCTTTGAAGCAGCTGCCTCTTCTGCAGCTTCAGGTTTATCAGCAACAGTTGCATCACCGTCGATTGAAGTTATTTCAACGAGTGTGTACGGCTGTCTGTGACCCTGTTTCTTTCTGTAGTCTTTCTTAGCCTTGTACTTGAAGATGATTACCTTCTTGCCCTTGCCTGTTTCGATAGCCTTTCCTTCAACGACAGAGCCTTCCACATAAGGAGCGCCTACTTTGATATCAGCACCCTCTCCTACTACCAGCACCTTGTCGAATACTACCTTTGATCCGTCTTCAGCATTACTGAGTTTCTCAACAGCAATCTGGTCGCCGTTCTTAACTCTGTACTGCTTTCCGCCTGTTTCAATAATTGCGTACATTTATTTCTTTACCTCCTCTATCCAGTCTCGCCTAGTCAGGCAGCAGTTTAATCTGATATGAAAAACTGCATTTCAAAAAACCTGCTTCGAGCGGCTTACATTTGTATATAGTACTACATTTGAGCTCAATTGTAAAGAATAAATGTTGATTTTTCAATTATTTTTACAATTTTTT
>CAVECM010000036.1:0-19999 GCA_963614095.1 Bacteroidaceae bacterium | reverse complement strand
GGGTTTCCTTATTATGTCGGGCAAAGCCCGACATCAGGTATCCCGCCTGAAAGTTTTTATTGCGCGGGGTTTCCTTATTATGTCGAACGAAGTTCGACATCAGGTATCCCGCCTGATGGCTTATTCTATTGCGGGATTTCCTTGTTCATGTCTGCGATTGCAATTTTCAGGCCCTTTGCCAGGATAACGTGCTCGACTTCAAGCACTCTGGCCGCCAGTTCCTCAGGTGTATCTTCCGGCAGCACCGGCACCTTTTCCTGCAGGATTATCTTTCCCGTATCAACGCCCTCATCGACATAATGCACCGTGGCGCCGCTTTCCTTTTCTCCGCCTTCAATTACCGCTCTGTGCACTCTGATGCCGTAAAAGCCCTTGCCGCAGTATTTCGGAATCAGCGACGGATGAATATTTATGATTCTGTTTCTGTAATTCTCTATAATCTCAGGCGAGAGCACCTTCATATAGCCCGCCAGAACTATCATCTCTGCACCGCAGCCTCTGAGCTCTGTCAGAACCGCGTCCTGAGTTTCGGCAACAGCCCCGGGTATGCCGGCCGCTGCAGCCCTTTCCAGTGCAAAAGCGCCCTCTTTGCTTGATATGACTTTCACGATTTCCGCTTCAGGGATTTCACCTGCGGCGATTTTGTCAATCAGGGCCTGCAGATTCGTTCCCCCGCCGGAAACGAGGACCGCCACTTTCGTTTTATTACTCATTTTCTCTATCCTTCTGTTTATTATGACCGGCTCCGGCCGGGTTTCTTATAAATCCGACTGCGTCCGGACTTCCCGATTAAACGAACTTCCGATCGACTCGGAGCCGCCTGCCTTTCCGGCCTGTTCAGACATTGCTTCAGTCTTTATAATTGATAATGACCTTTTCGTCCTTCATTTCCACGATTTCGCCGATAACCGATGCATTTTCTCCTGCGCCCTTAAGTGCAGCCACTGCAGCGTCTGCATCAGCTGCATCCACAACCATCATCATTCCGACTCCCATGTTGAATGTCGAGAACATCTCTTTTCTGTCAATGTTGCCGCACTTCTTGATATAAGGGAAAATCGGCGGTACGTCCCAGCTTCCCACATTGATGGAAACAGCTGTGCCTTCCGGAAGAATACGCGGAATATTTTCATAAAAACCGCCGCCAGTTATGTGCACGATGCCCTTTACATCAAAAGCCGGAAGCACTGCATCGCATGCATCCGCATATATCTTCGTCGGAGTCAGCAGCGCCTCGCCGAGAGTCTGTCCCAGTTCTTCAACATAATCAGTCACCTTCATATCCATCTTGTCGAAGAAAACCTTTCGCACCAGTGAATATCCGTTGCTGTGGATACCGCTTGAAGGAATTCCTATGATTTTGTTGCCGACTGCGACCTTTTCACCGGTGATAATCCTGTCTTTGTCCACGATGCCCACCGAGAATCCGGCCATGTCGTATTCGCCTTCGCTGTAAAAGTCAGGCATCTCTGCAGTTTCGCCGCCTACGAGAGCACTGCCCGACTGTCTGCATCCGTCAGCTATGCCCTTCACGATATCTGCGATTTTCTCAGCCTTTACCTTGCCCGTGGCAATGTAGTCCAGGAAAAACAGCGGCTTTGCACCCTGGCACAGCACATCGTTGACACACATCGCAACGCAGTCAATGCCTACTGTGTCGTGTTTATCCATCATGAATGCGATTTTCAGCTTCGTTCCCACACCGTCTGTTCCCGATACGAGAACCGGCTGGCTCATGCCCTTTACATCGAGATTGAAAAGGCTGCCGAAGCTGCCGAGACCTGTCAGAACGTTTTCGTTGAACGTTCCCTTGACGTGCTCTTTCATCAGCGATACCGCACGTTCGCCCTCTTTAGTGTCAACGCCGGCATCTTTATATGTGAGTTTCTTATCTTCCATCTGTATCCTCCGCATGGGTGTTTTGGCGATTCTTATCTGCAGCAGACGGCTTCGCTCCGGACCTTGGGGTCCTGCCGCCTCCTGCAGCTTTGCATATGTATACGATTAGTCGTTCTTGACTCTTCTGAGAACCTCTGCGTATGTCTCTTCAATCTTGCCGAGGTCTCTTCTGAATCTGTCCTTGTCCATCTTTTCGTTTGTTTCCACATCCCAGAGTCTGCATGTGTCCGGTGAGATTTCGTCTGCCAGGATAACCTCTCCGTCATAAAGACCGAACTCAATCTTGAAGTCCACGAGCTTGAGTCCCTTGTCGAGGAAGAACTCCTTCAGTGTTTCATTGACGATTGCTGTGTAATTTCTCACCTTTTCGAGCTGCTCCTCTGTCACCAGCTTGAGTGCCAGTGCATGTGATTCGCACATGAGCGGATCACCCAGGTCATCGTTCTTGTATGAAAGCTCAAAAGTCGGCTTGTCAAACACGATTCCTTCTTCCACGCCGTATCTCTTTGCAAACGATCCGGCTGAGATGTTTCTCGTGATTACCTCCAGCGGAAGAATCTTTACTGCCTTAACGATTGTTTCTCTGTCGCTGATCTGTTCGATATAGTGTGTCGGCACGCCCTTCTGCTCGAGGAGCTGCAGGATGATGTTCGTCATCGTGTTGTTTACTACGCCTTTACCTGCTATCTGGCCCTTTTTCTCGCCGTTGAATGCTGTCGCATCGTCTTTATAGTCAACTATCAGACACTTCGGATCGTCTGTCTTGAAAACCTTCTTTGCCTTGCCCTCGTAGAGCTGTTCTAATTTTTTCATATCACTGTACCTCCTGTGTTTTTAACTTTCTTTATTTCTGTCTTATTTGTTTTTTCCTTCATTGAATTCACGGTCGAGTGCCACTATGTCCTCTTCCTGCTGCTTCTTGAATGCCTTTACCGCATCTCTGAGTGCCGGATCTGCCGTGCTGAGAATCTGCACAGCAAGAAGTGCTGCGTTTTCCGCACCGTCAATCGCCACTGTCGCTACAGGCACGCCCTTCGGCATCTGCACTACCGAAAGAAGTGAGTCGAGCCCGTCCATAGTACTGGACTTCATCGGGATTCCTATTACCGGCAGCGGTGTCGTTGCTGCCAGAACTCCGGCAAGATGCGCAGCTTTTCCTGCTGCTGCAATAATGCATCCGAAGCCGTCCGCCTCGGCATCTGCCGCAAACTTCTCTGCCTGCTTCGGCGTTCTGTGTGCCGATATTATTCTTGTCTCATATTCCACGCCGAATTTCTCAAGCATCTGTTCTGCTTTCTGGACAACCGGATAATCGGATTTACTGCCCATTACAATTCCTACTTTCATATCATTTTCCTTTCTGCTGCGTTCTGTCTTCTGCCGTTTTTATCCGAAATACTTAACGCCTGATTCGAATATCTTCTGATCCTTCTCGCCGATAACGTTTCTGTAAAGATTTATGCCGATTCTCTCCGAATGTCCCATCTTGCCGAATACTCTTCCGTCCGGCGATGTGATTCCCTCGATTGCCATCATCGATCCGTTCGGATTGAACGCGATATCCATCGACGGCTTTCCGTCAAAGCCGACATACTGTGTAGCAATCTGTCCGTTCGCTGCCAGTCTTGCGAGCACTTCATCGCTTGCGATGAATCTTCCTTCACCGTGCGATACCGGAATAGTGTAAACATCTCCAACGCTCGTGCCTGCGAGCCACGGCGACTTCACCGATGTGATTCCTGTTCTTACCAGACACGACGCATGGCGTCCGATTTTATTGTATGTCAGCGTCGGGCTGTCCTCCGTGCCGTCAACGATTTTTCCCTCCGGCACGAGTCCCAGCTTTATCAGAGCCTGGAATCCGTTGCAGATACCAAGCATCAGACCGTCTCTGTTTTCAAGCAGATCCGAAACCGCATCCTTTATTCCCGGGTTTCTGAAAACTGCAGTGATGAATTTTGCCGAGCCGTCCGGTTCGTCACCGCCGGAGAATCCGCCCGGAATCATTACAATCTGGCTTGCTCTGATTTTCTGTTCGAGTTCTTTTATTGATTCCTCGAGCTCTGCAGTGCTGAGGTTTCTTATTATGTGAATGTCGGCCTCTGCTCCTGCCTTTCGGAAAGCGCGCGCCGAATCCATTTCGCAGTTTGTTCCCGGGAATGCCGGTATCACAACTCTCGGCTTTGCGGTTTTCAGAAGAGGAACTGACATGTTTCTCTGAGTGAAGAACGGCTGCGCTACCGGAGTCTTGTCAATGCCGCCTCGCTGGTCTGCTGTTCTTACAGGGAAAACACTCTCTTCAGGTGCAAGCCACTTAGCGGTAATCTCCGCAAGATCCTCACTCTCACCATTGACTGCAAGTGAACCGCTGACTGTAGTCTTGCCGAGAATCGTATACATCGATCCGGCCAGCAGCTGCTCTGCGTTTTCTCCGGCAGGAAGTTCGAGCACCATCGATCCGAACATCGGTGAAAGCGTATCTCCCTCAACCTTGACATCAGCGCCTATTCTGTTGCCGACTGCCATCTTGACGAGGGTCATGTAAAGCCCGCCGCGTCCTATTGTTCCGGCTGCGAGAATCTTGCCCTCTGCCGCCAGCTCTCTGACTCTCAGCATATTCTTTCTGTATATTTCAAAATCTATTATTCCGTCTTTATCCACAGGTGCTGTCACTGCTGCGAGTGTGCTGCCTGCGAATTTGAATTCCGGAGAGATTACCTCGCCCGCATCGATTGTGGTTATCGCAAATGATGCAAGTGTCGGCGGCACATCTATGTCCATGAACGTTCCGGACATACTGTCCTTTCCGCCGATTGCCGGAATCTCCAGCTCTTTCTGAACTCTCAGCGCACCGAGAAGTGCTGCCATCGGCTTGCCCCATTTTGACGGGTCTGTGCCGAGCTTTTCAAAGTATTCCTGGAATGTCAGGCGGATTTTTCTGTAGTCTCCGCCCATCGCTGCGATTTTTGTCACGGAGTCAACCACTGCGTAAAGCGCACCGTGGAACGGGCTCTTCACTGCGAGCTCAGGGTCGAAGCCGTAGCTCATTATCGTTGCCGTCTCTGTTTCACCCTCTGTAACCGGCAGCTTTGCAGCCATGCCGCATGCCGGTGTCAGCTGATATTTGCCGCCGAGAGGCATCAGTACTGTGGCCGCTCCGATGGTGCTGTCGAATCTTTCGATGAGTCCCTTCTTGCTGCAGCAGTTGAGATCTGTCAGGAGCTGCTCCTTAGTCTTTGTCTCAACGAGAATGTCCGTAAGCACGCCGTTGTGCGCCTTTACATCATCCGGATCCGCTGCGAACGCCTTGGCAAACTGCTGAGCACCGTTCGTGTTGAGAAAATCTCTGCTGAGATCGAGTATGCATTTGCCTCTCCAGTACATTCTCACTCTGTTTGTATCTGTAACCTCTGCAACTGTTGTAGCCTCAAGGTTTTCTTCTGACGCGTACTTTATGAATTCCTGCTCCTTGTCAGCATCGACAACGACCGCCATTCTTTCCTGAGATTCGGAAATCGCCAGCTCTGTGCCGTCAAGACCCTCGTATTTCTTAGGCACGAGGTCGAGATTGATTTCAAGACCGTCTGCCAGTTCACCGATGGCTACCGATACACCGCCGGCTCCGAAGTCATTGCAGCGCTTTATAAGTGTAGCGACTTCTTTTCTTCTGAAAAGTCTCTGTATGTTTCTCTCTACAGGCGGATTTCCTTTCTGGACCTCTGCTCCGCACTGAAGTATTGATTCTTCTGTATGTTCCTTTGACGAGCCTGTCGCTCCGCCGCATCCGTCACGGCCTGTTCTGCCGCCGACCAGAATTATCACGTCGCCCTTCTGAGGCACCTTTCTTATCACGTGATCTGCCGGTGCCGCTCCGACTACCGCGCCGATTTCCATTCTTTTGGCAACATAATTGTCGTGGTAAACTTCATCAACGAGTCCCGTGGCAAGTCCGATCTGGTTGCCGTAGGAGCTGTATCCCTGTGCCGCCTCTGTCGTGATTTTTCTCTGCGGAAGCTTGCCGCTCAGTGTATCCTCGACCGGTGTTCTCGGGTCTGCCGCTCCTGTCACTCTCATTGCCTGATATACGTAAACTCTGCCTGAGAGCGGGTCTCTTATCGCCCCGCCCAGACATGTTGCCGCTCCGCCGAACGGCTCGATTTCTGTAGGATGGTTGTGTGTCTCGTTCTTGAACATCACGAGCCAGTCTTCTTCTCTGCCGTCGATTTTAGCCTTGACTTTGATGCTGCATGCGTTGATCTCCTCGGATTCGTCCAGATTGTCGGCCTTGCCGTGCTTCTTCAGGTATTTCGCTCCGATGCATGCCATATCCATCAGGCAGAGGTTCTTGTCTCTGCTGCCGTATACGTCTTTTCTCATGTCAAGGTATTGTGCAAATGCCTGCGCCACGAGTCTGCCGTAAGGGCTGTCGTCAAATCCGACTTCCTCGAGTGTCGTGTTGAATGTCGTATGTCTGCAGTGATCCGACCAGTATGTGTCGATTACCTTGAGCTCGGTAAGTGTCGGGTCTCTGTGTTCATCTCTGCCGTAATATTCCTGAATAACTTTTATATCCGCCGGACTCATCGCAAAGCCCATTTCTTTTCTGTATTCTTCCAGGTCGGCAGCTTTCATTGTTCTGAAGTCCTTTATCACTGCGACATCGTCAGGCACTGTGGTTTCCATCTCGAGATTCTCAGGCTTCTCAGCTGCTGCGATCTGTGAGTCTACCGGATTGACGCAGTAGTTTCTGATTGCCTCAACAGTTTCGCTGTCCACATCACCCTGCGGTATGATGACTCTCGCAAACTTTACGACTGCGTCCGCCTCTGCATTCATCAGCTTGATGCACTGTGCCGCCGAGTCTGCTCTCTGGTCATACTGTCCGGGCAGAAACTCTACTGCAAAAAAAACAGCAGAACTCAGATCCACGGGCATCGTTTCTTCATATACGACGTCTATGGCGGGCTCTGCAAATACTGTGAATTTTGCCGCTTCATATGTGGCATCATCTATTCCGTCTATATCATAACGGTTCAATATTCTTATCCCCGTTAAATTGCCAAGGTGTAAATTTTCCTTTACATCAGTAAAAAGTGCTTCGGCTTCCACATCGAAACCTTTTTTCTTTTCAACGTAAATTCTTCTTACCATTGAATTCGTCCTTTCCAGATTTTTATCCGATAGTTTTCTCTGATTCGTGTTCAGAGGTATGCTTTGATACTCGCATTCTCTGCAAGTTTATATCATATGTAAATGTTAGCACTTTTGCTGCAATATATCAATTATATTCGTGAAAAAACTTTATTTTCTGCCGTTTTTGCGAACTTTCTATTCTGCGTTTTGGTTTATCGTTCGTGTTTTTGTCCTCTTGCTTCATTTTCGGCGCCCTTTCTGAAAATTCTGCCTTAAAATAGCGAACAAGGGCTGATTTCAGCGGGCTGTAAAACTTCATAAGGCAACCTGCAGCCGATGAAAGCCGCAGTACAGCAAAAGGGCCGCCCGAATCATTTACGGGCGGCCCTTTCGCTGTCATCACACTAATTTACTATTTATTTAGGAGAGGTGTCTGTTTCCTCTTTTGGAGTGATTATATGATAACAATGCATTATGCTGTTTTAAAGACATATATGTGAAGAATCATTGAAAAGGATGTGTGAGGAATATGACCGGCAGAACATTCCTTTATATCACATCAGCCCGACAATGTCCTCGAGGGTATAAAGTGCGGTTTTGTTTTCCTCAGCGCCGGCAATTATTCTTTTGTCAAATCCGCTCTCCGAAAACAGCGCATAATGAAATTCTGCTTTTTTCTTTAACGATGTCAGTTTCGCCATTGTGTTGAGATACTCTGAGTATGAAAACGGCGTGCCTTTAAATTTGCATTCTCCTACAAGATACTCCTCTGCGTTTCTGTCGATACATAGAATATCAATTTCTGTTTCTGCAGTCCGAAGACCGTTAGCTGCCTTTTCATCACGCACAGTTGTCTTCCCCATCCATCGCCCCATCCTTGCATAGCGGAACGGCAGCTGATTTTTCTTCTGCATCCCGCGCACAAACTCACGGCATACATCTTCAAATGCATACGAAGCAAACTCATGAAGTGCAGGTTTTACAACATATTCATAGACACCGTCTGTGTCACCGTCCTCAAGCTGTGAATAATTCCCGAAACCGAATGCATACCAGAATCGAAAGAAATTATCCGTCAGACGATAAATCCCGCGATTTGAATTAGCATGCTCCTTGAGCTTTGCATCAACCGAAAACTCACGTTCCACAATGCCCAGTTCAATCAGGTTCTTCAGATATACACTCGTTTTTGATGTGTCATCCACCAGCGATTTCTGACTGATGTCATTAAGCCTGGTGCTCCCAAGCGCAACCGCTTCTATAATAGAGTTATAAATTGACGTTTCCCGCAGCTCCTGATGCAGCAGAAATTCAACTTCACTGTAGAGAACACAGCCCTTCGTCAATATGTTCCGCCTGATATTTTCACCAATGGACAATTCCGTTGACCACTGCTTCAGATAATGCGGAATACCCCCGAGAACTGCATAGGCCAGCACCTTATCGCGAGCAGAATAACCCGGAAAAAATTTTACTGCATCATAAAAACCCATTTCCTTCATCTTATAAATTCCCGTAGCTCTGCCGTACAGCGGATTCTTCTCCGCAAGCAGTTCCTTTTCAATAAAGCTCATCGCGCTTCCGCAGAGGATAATCATAACATTGCTGTCTCGAAGCTCAGAATCCCAGAGATTCTGCAGCACGGACGGGATGCTCTTATTGCCGCGGCACATATAAGGAAATTCATCTATTACCAGAAGCTTCTTTTTCTCGCCATAGGGCAGATCGAGTACTGCGCGGAGAGCTTTTTCCCAGTCTTCAAATTCTGAAATATATTTTCCGGCCGGAATACCTTCCTTCAGCATCCGCACAGAAAAATTCCGAAGCTGTACTCTGTCGGTTGTCTGCGTACAGGAAAAAAACACATGCGGCTTGTCCCTGCAGAATTCCCTCAGGGTTTCTGTTTTTCCCACACGCCGCCTGCCATACAGAACAATAAGCTGACCCGATTTTTCCATATATCTTTCGTTTAAAAATTTCAGTTCCGTTTCTCTGCCGACAAACATAATCTCACTCTCCCTGCGTTGTTATCAAATCTGGATTTACTGAATCGTGATTTGATAATATTATAACCGTCTTGCAGTGAGAAAGCAAGACTTGTAAAACTCCGACTGATTCAATTATGTATGATATGTCGGCAGCCGGCTGACAGTTCTGCCGCCAAAAACCGTCCTGAAACGCTGTGTTTCGGCACAAAAAATGAGCAGGAAGCGGCAATCATCCGTTTTCTGCTCATTAGGCCTTATATACATTTCTGAAATTATAGTAAACGACATGTAAACGATATTAAATTCCTGCTTTGCCATTGAACTGCGTCAGGAATTGCCAGCAGCCACAAAGTCAATCAGAATATGCTCAGATATCTTTCTCCGGTATCCGGAAGAAGCACCACAATTCTCTTTCCCGCGTTTTCAGGTCTCGCAGCGACCTGTCCGGCAGCATATATCGCAGCACCTGAGGAAACCCCGACAAGCAGTCCCTCCGTCCGAGCTGCTTCCCGCATCGTGTCGAGCGCATCGTCGTCAGTCACCGTCATGACTTCATCCATTATATCCACATCCAGCGCTTCAGGTATAAAGTTCGCGCCTATGCCCTGAATCTTGTGAGGACCCGCCTTTCCCTCTGATACAAGCGGCGAAGATGCAGGCTCCACGCCGATTATCTTTATATCGGGATTCTTTTCCTTCAGAAATCTGCCGACACCTGAAACTGTGCCGCCCGTTCCGAATGTGGCGATAAATATATCAACATTTCCGTCGGTGTCTTTCCATATTTCCGGTGCCGTTGTGTCATAATGAGCCTGCGGATTCGCAGGGTTTTCGAACTGACCGGCTATGATGCTTCCCGGGATTTCAGCAGCCAGCTCCTCGGCCTTTTCAACGCTGCCCTTCATTCCCGCATCTGCATCCGTCAGCACCAGCTCTGCGCCCAGCGCCGCCAGCAGCTTGCGCCTTTCCACGCTCATGCTCGCCGGCATCACCATCACTGCCTTGTAGCCTCTGGCCGCTGCAGTCATCGCTATGCCCACGCCTGTGTTGCCGCTCGTCGGCTCTATGATTGTTCCGCCCGGCTTGAGTCTGCCGCTTTTTTCCGCTTCAACAATCATGTTGTATCCGACCCTGTCCTTGCTGCTGCCGGCCGGGTTGAACATTTCAACCTTTGCAACAATTTCTGCACCTGCGCCGAACTTCTCTTCCATCTTATGCAGCCTGAGCAGAGGTGTGCTGCCTATGAGCTGTGTCACTGTGTCTTTGATATTCATTTCTGCCTCCTGTGTAAAACTCGCTTTCATATTGTTCCAATGCTTTATCCGGGTGCATCAGAATTTTTCTATTCCCAGGACATCCTCGTCCTCCATATACAGCACGTATCCGAGTCCCGGATCCGGAATCCATCCGTAAAAATGCGACATGATTTTCGGATAGATGCTTTCCATTATTGCCGAAATCGTACCCCCGTGACATACCACAACGGAAAGCGCCTCCTCGCTGCGGTGCCGCATGGACAGCACATTCAGCATATGCCTTTTTTTCAGGTCGTCAAAGCCCCTGACGATTCTTTTGTAAAATCCCTGCAGACTTTCCCCGTTCGGCGCCGGCATCGTGCCCAGCTTGTCGGCCCTCCAGCTTTTGTAATAATCAAGCTCCTTGAGTTCGCCGTGGCTTTTCATTTCAAAATCGCCGAAGTTCAGCTCTTTGAGCTGCGGCAGAATCTCATGCTCCCGTTTTCCGTATATTATCTCCATCGTCTGCTCGGTGCGCTGCAGTCCCGTCGTGTAAAAATCCGCATTGCTGCTGTCCGGGTATATGCCTCTGCGCGTGAATTCCCTGAGCTTTGCGATGCCTTCTTCGGCAAGCGGGATGTCAGCGTGCCCGTAATACAGCTTGTGTTTGTTTCCTTCTGTTATACCATGTCTGATGAGACATATCTTTGATCTCATATAAAATTCGCCTTTCTGTAAAAAATCGGTCCGGCCGTGCAAAGCAGCCCGGCTGCAGCAGTACAGCCCGATCTTATCAGTGCAGCCTGCACATATAGAATAATATAACACAATTCCGGGCGCCTGTGGACTATGAAATAAAGATTAAGGTTCTCCGGTATCTCCCTGTGAGATGTAAAGTCCGCCGGAACAGCAGCAAGCAGCGCTGCTGCTTCATACCCCGCGGCAGGTGCGATTTCTGATTCGGCGCAGAATCGAACTCAGGCAGCCCGGCAGAATTTCCGAAAAACAGACCGGCAGCCGTGACAATCTCTGTGCCGTTTGATATAATAATTGTATCTGGCCTGAATTTCAGCTTAATGAATGCAGACTGCGCCGCCGATCATTTTCCGACCGGCGTTTTTTCGGTACTCCGCCGGAAAGCTGCAGCTTTTTCGATATGCAGAAAATCAGCCAAAACCGTGCTTCGTCTGCAGATATCTGCGTGAAGCCCGAGTCAAAACTCTATACCATTTATATCAATCGACAGCAATGAATAAAAACATTGCGTCCGGAAAGGAAAATCTTGAAATGAAAAAAAATCTGCGCGGAGAACTGATGCTGCTGGCAACTGCACTGATCTGGGGAACAGCCTTTGTCGCCCAGAAAAGCGGCGTCGATGTTATGGGGCCTATTGCCTTCAACAGTATACGTTTACTGATCGGCGGGGTCTCGCTGCTCCCCGTGATATATGTAATGGACAAACTCAAGGGCAGGCAGAGCTCGTCTGATGAAATCGAGGCATCAGCCGGCGGCAGCGCTTCATCCTCAGCAATGACAAAAGCAGACAAAAGAGCAGAATGGAAAAAGGCATTTAAAGGCGGAGTTCTGTGCGGTCTCGCACTTCTGGGGGCTGCATCCTTCCAGCAGATCGGCATATGCTATACGACTGCCGGAAAATCCGGCTTCATCACTGCGCTTTACGTAGTAATCGTCCCGATTCTCAGCATCTTCTTTCTTCATAAAAAAGTGCGCCCTGTGATATGGCTCTGCGTCATCGCATCTGCTGTCGGTCTCTATCTGCTGTGCATGCCGGCAGGCGGCGGTTTTTCAGAGCTCAACAAGGGCGACATGATTATACCGTTTGCGGCGCTGATGTTCGCTGTGCATATAATAATAATCGATATTTATACACCTGATGTGGACGGAGTTCGAATGTCCTGCATTCAGTTCTTTACCGCAGGAGTTCTGACACTGTTCTTTATATGGATCGATCCGCTGCTCGGATTTTCGCTGCCGACCCTCGGCTCGATGGTTTCAAACTGGCTCCCGCTCCTCTACACAGGAATCCTTTCGGCCGGCGTAGCCTACACATTCCAGATTCTCGGACAGGCCGACACAGATCCGACAATAGCGTCAATGATACTGTGCCTCGAGTCTGTATTCGCAGTGCTTTCCGGTATACTTCTGCTGGGTGAAAGCCTCAGCATGCGTGAACTCATCGGATGCATCATAATGTTTGCTGCAATTATCGTTGCTCAGCTTCCGGATAAGCGCCCGGCGGCAGCACCTGCAGGAGAATCGGTCACAGGCACCGGCCCGGCAGCAGCACAAATCGAAAGCGCCGGCTCAGAACCGGACGCAAAAGACAGCAGCAAATAGAAAATTTCCGCCGCAGCTCTGCGTCTTCAGCAAGGGACTGCGGACGCACAGGAGGTGATTCGATGGGCGTAACAGACAAATCAACCGACAAGGCCTGCAAAACGGCCTGCACAGAGAAAAAAACAAATACCATTGAATCCGCACCGGCCATCAGGCTTTCGTCTGAATCCGCACCGGCCGCAAATCCCGTATCTGAATCCGGTGCCGAGACATGCACTGAACCGAGTGCTGAGACATACGCAGAACCGAGCCTCGAACCTGGTCTTGGCGCTAAACTCAGAAAACTTGAGGCTATCCTCAGCGGATACGGCAGAATGACTGTGGCTCTCTCGGGAGGAGTGGACAGCGTATTCCTGCTTTCCTTCGCATACAGACTATGGCATGACGACCGCATCACTGCCCTGACAGCTGCCGGCCCGCACTTTGCACCTGACGAAACAGAATACTCCATCGCATTCTGCAGGAAACTCGGCATCGCTCACGAACTGATTCCTGTCGATCACATACTGCCGATTATCGCAGATAACCCTCCGGACCGCTGCTACATATGCAAAAGAGCGATTTTTACATCAATAAAGCAGGCAGCGGACGCACAGGAGCGGGTTCTGGCAGACGGCACGAATCTCGACGACATGAGCGACTACAGGCCCGGTCACAGAGCACTGCAGGAGCTGGGCGTTGCAAGCCCCCTTAAGGAAGCTGGTCTAACCAAGCGTGAAATCCGCCGGGCGCTGCAGCTTCTGGCCGGCAGTGACCCTCTGATTACGGACGCACTGACCGTGCCGACACCCGGAGGCAGCATACCGATGTGGGAAAAGCCCGCATTTGCGTGCCTTGCATCGCGTATCCCTTACGGCGAGCGCATCACTGCAGAAAAGCTCACAGCAGTTTACAAGGCTGAATCGTATCTGCGTGGTCTGGGATTCACTCAGCTGCGGGTGCGTCATCACGGAGACGTTGCCAGAATCGAGGTTCTGCCTGAGGAGCTTGTGCGGTTTTACGATAAAGACTTCATGGAGACAGTAAACGAGGAAATTAAAAAATGCGGCTTCAGATTTGCTGCGCTGGATCTCGGCGGCTACAGAATGGGCAGCCTGAACAGCGGACAGACTGAAGAACCGGGAACGGATTAAGGCCGGCTGAGGCTATAACTCGTCAGCAGGCTGAAGCGATGATTCACGCATAGAATAATTCACACGCAGATAGATTGAAGGAGGATAAATCACATGTCCGAAAACAAAACACCTGAAAAAAAGAAATTTGACTGCAGCGACACTGACAGAAAATACAGTTTCGATGATTTCATAGAAATAATTGCGCAGCTGAGAGCTCCGGACAGCGGATGCCCGTGGGACATCAAGCAGACGCACGAATCACTGAAAAAATGCCTGATTGAGGAATCCGGCGAGGTCATCGACGCAATCGACAACAAAGACGATGCAAATCTTTGCGAGGAGCTGGGCGACGTGCTGCTCCAGGTTGTCATGCACGCACAGATTGCATCCGAAGACGGCAGATTCACGATAGACGATGTAATTCAGGGAGTTTCCGAGAAAATGGTGCGCAGACATCCTCACGTTTTCGGTGATGTAAAGGTCAGCAATTCCGAGGAGAGCCTTGCGCTGTGGAAGGAAATAAAAAAGCAGGAGAAGGCCGCAGCCGGTCAGGCAAAACCCGCCGGTCAGACCTCCGAAAAATAAGCGGCCGGGCCGGAGAATAACCTGACTCCCCTGCAGATACCTGCAGGCGTTCTAATTACCTGCAGGCATCATGTCTTTTTCAACGATTACGCTGCACTTCTTACGGCTGCAGGCTATACCGTACTTCAGAATTGTTTCCGTCCCTGTCTGCCTGAACGTTTCAGTATACCGGCGTGAATCTATCTGCCGCATTGCTGACATTGCTGTTTCTTCAATCCTGTCAGCATCTGCATATTTGACCTCTATCACCATACCTGTATCAGAATCATCGGTCAGAATCAGTATGTCGCTGTATCCGTCACCTGACTCTCTGTTGGATGTAACTGTCCAGCCTGCCTTGAAACTCAAGATTCCCAGCAGTATCCCATGATAGAAATTTTCTTTCATCCCGTTTCTTGCAGAAGTATCTCTTACACTTATGGTCTTATTCAGATACCCGGTGAACAGCTTTTCCACGTCTGCCGCATTACCGTTCAGAAGCGCATTGCAGAAATCATCTACAGCTCTGCCGTCCTCAGATACCTGCTCTCTGAACAATGTCAGTATCTGATCCGTCATTATACTCATAATTTCTCTGTTCGGAATACTGAGCTTATACATCTTCCCCTCAGATCTGCATTTTGCCGTAAGGTATCCTGTCATAAAAAGAACGCTCCACAGATTCTCTGCTGTATCATACATATCCCTGTACGTCAGCTCCTGTTTTATCTCTTTGCAGACAGCTTCTCCGTTTATCAGCTGATCCAGCTCCGTTCTGGTTGCACTCCCCCTGTCGGAACTATTGTTCAGATTTCCTATAAAGCGTCTGATTACATCGTTGCCGCTGGTATTTATCCAGTAATTCTGCGGCGGCGCTTCCTGATCAAATCTGTGATCCTCACAGTAGTTTATCACGTCCCACGGACAGTACACCTCTGTGTCACCGAATCTGTATCCATCATACCATTCTTTCACGGCGGCATAATGTTTACTCTGGCCGTAGTAATCCAGAAGCTCACGTACCTCTGCGTCTGTAAATCCGAAGTATTCACTGAAACCCGCAGATGTCAGCGGATATACTTTAAAATTATTCAATCCTGTGAATATACTTTCTCTGGCAACTCGCAGGCATCCTGTCAGAACAGCAGATTCCAGATTTTCATTGGTTTTCAGCGCTGTCCCCAGCACTCCCCTGAGCAGCCTCACCATATCGTCGTGATAACCCGCCTGTTCAGCTTTCGCCAGAGGAACATCATATTCATCTATCAGCACTATTACTTTGCTGCCATGGTGTAAACACAGCAGCTCCGTCAATTCATACAGGCTGTATACCAGTGTTCCGTCGTCCATATCGGAGTCTACAAGTTTCAGATATGCTTCTTTGTCAAAAGCTGCAAGTTTCACACTGTCAGCAAGATATCTGAATTTCCTGGCTTCCCTGTTCACTGCTTTCTTCATCAGCAGCTTTGCACCTTCAAAGTCTGCTGCGTCGACATCTTTCAGGCTCACAGATATTACCGGGAAACTGCCCATATACTTATCACATATATCTTTCCTGGATGAAATATACAGCCCGTCGAACAGACTTCTGTCACATCCCGTTTCAAAAAAACTCTTAATCATACTGATATTAAGCGATTTGCCGAATCGTCTCGGACGTGTGAAAAGGCTGACCTGTGCGCCGTTTTCGATAAGATTTTCGATAAATGCCGTTTTATCTGTATAATAGAACCCTTTTCTGCGTATATCTTCAAAATTTTCAACGCCTACCGGCAGTTTCTTCAAACTTTCCATCTTTCACCGCTTTTCTCATGCGCTTATCTCGCTTAATCAGACTTCGACTTTCCACAGGCGTTCCTCATCAATACCTATATCCGCAACGACAATCCTGCCGCAGTACGGAGCCGCGAATTTCTGAAGATGTACAGGCTTCTTTGCATGAAAAGTCACCGTGCAGTGCGCCCTGACGCTGTTGGTTTCAAGCTCTTTTTCGTCTATGAGGTCGCCGCCGAGTCCCGATGGAATGTCAAGCGCCACAACCTCGGTATTGCCATGGTTCGGATGCTTATCGGCATTTGCTGAAAAACTGTTTATGTAAATCGCAGCTTTGAGACCGTTTCCGTTCAGTTTCCCATGAAACCCCGTTCCGTATATCGCATCAACTATCACATCCGGAACGCTCCCCTTGAGTTCAAGAAGCGAATAGCCGTTTTCAGTCATATCGCAGATGCTTATGCCGCGTTCACTGAGCATCTCAAAGTTCGTGATACTGTCGGTTGTTTTCGGCGTACCGTCCACCAGCACGACGTTTACATCATATCCTGCATCATGAAGCCGCCTTGCTGCAACAAATCCGTCACCGCCGTTGTTTCCCTTGCCGCAGAAAATCAGCACCTTTTTCTTGAGCTTTGACTTGTCGGCCCTGCTGACGAACCCCTCCGCTGTATGAACTTTCGTATATACGATTCTCGGTCCGGCGGCGGTTGTATTAGTATAAGCCGCATCGGCTGCTGCACTTGCTGAATCTGTATTATCAGCATCGGCTGAATCCGGTGCCTGACCGGGCGTATCCGCTGATGCCGCACAGTCCGCTTCACTTTGAGCTGCGGCATCAGTCTCCGCAACCATTGAGGCTGCGCCCGAATTCGCTGTCATATCCCGATATGCAGCCCTTTCCAT
Organism: Bacteroidaceae bacterium; assembly: GCA_963614095.1. Classification (GTDB taxonomy): domain Bacteria; phylum Bacillota; class Clostridia; order Peptostreptococcales; family Anaerovoracaceae; genus Lentihominibacter. Next base: position 3,028 of record CAVECM010000036.1, on the reverse strand, counting down.
CACAATCTGAGCCGCGCGCGTGCCTGCGTTTTCCATCATCTGATAGTAGGACAAACCGTCCTCATCGGCTCTTCTCTCGAGAACCTTCATCTGCCCGCATGTCACAAAATGTTCCTTTTCCATATTTTCACCCCGCAGGTTTTACCCTCTGCTGCTGTGCTCTGCCGGACAGCTCTGCCGCAGTCTGCCGGCACAACCGCCTGCACAGCCTTGACTTTACTCCATCACGGACATATCAAGACCATCATATGCCGAAAGGAAATCCCGCATCATTTCCGCCATCTCTCTGCAGCCGCCGCTGCTGTCCGACGCCATATTGAGCGGCAGAATCGGATCGTGCAGAGATTTTCTGAGGAGGCACCAGCCGTCCCCGTAGTTTATTCTCACGCCTTCATAGTTCGGCTCCTCCAGCGAAAGCCCCTCCGAGGCCTCCGCAAACGCCTTCAGGTCTGCCAGCACTTTGTCTCCGTATGATGCAAAATCTGCAGCTGTAATCGGAATACGCACTTCCTTTTCGTCGGCAGGATCCTGCAGATCCTCAATCACACTGTCGAGCGTCTTTCCTTCTTTCCTGAGCTGTGCGGCCTTTACAACAATCTTGGTCGCCAGATACGCGCCGTCATCGAGAAAATAATTCTCTTTGAGTGCAGCGTGGCCCGATGTCTCTATCGCCAGCTGGCAGTCGGTTCCTTCCGCATTCAGCTCCTGTGCTTTGTTTATAACATTCTTGTAGCCTCTTTTGAATCTCAGGTGTCTGAGTCCGAGGCGGTTCTCGATGAAGTCAGTCAGCTGACGGCTCGTGATGCTGTCCGTGACCACGGTCGTTCCGGGATGTTCCTCCGCAACAAGTGCCGCCGCCATTGCAACAATGCCGTTTCTGGCGATTTCTCTGCCCTTTCCGTCAACTGCCGCAGAGCGGTCAACGTCTGTATCAAATATGAGTCCGAAATCCGCGCCGCTCGATATGACCTTAGTCATAATAGAGCTCATCGCATCGCGGTCCTCCGGGTTAGGTGCATGATGAGAAAACATACCGTCAGGCTCAAGAAACTGACTTGCTGATATGTCAGCGCCGAGCGGCTTTAACACGCGTTTTGCATAAAATCCGCCGCTGCCGTTTCCCGCATCCACGACAATCTTCATGCCCTCGAGCGGTCTTTCTCCGTTGTCCGCACCTTCTATTATCAGCTTCTTCAGATGCTCGCAGTAAAGCGTCATCACATCGCCCTCAACCGTCGGATACACGAGCTTACCGAAATCTCTGACCCTGCCGTCGAGATTGGTCGGCTCACCGAGCTTTGAATCCGAAAGCTCATCGTCAGCTGCATATTCCAGAATCTGTGTAATGTCGCCCTTGTTCAGCCCGCCTTCAGCCGTAAAGAATTTGAATCCGTTCCTGTTGTAGGGCAGGTGGCTGGCTGTTATCATGATTCCCGCATCGCATGCAAATTCCGGGAACACAGTCGTCATGAACATCGCCGGAGTCGATGCGAGCCCGCAGTCGTAAACCTTGACGCCGTAGGGTCCGAAGCCGTTCATCAGTCCCTGCATCAGCCGCTTGCCCGACACTCTCGGGTCTCTTCCCACGGCAATCGTGAGGGTTTCCGGTTTTCTGCCGGTTTTTTCCGCAAGCCAGGCTGTGAAGCCCTTTGCTATATCCTTTGCCACGTCCGGTATCAGATTCGGCAGTTCCCCCGGGACGCCTGTTATTGCTATGCCTCTTATGTCACTGCCGTTCTGCAGCTTTTTATAATTCTTCATTCTTCTGTCTCCTGATATCTTTCTTCTGACATTGTTTTTCTTCTGACATTTGTTTTTAATAAAAATATCGATACACCCATCTGTGTGCACCGGCATGAGTGCGCCGACATAAACATACCGGCATGGATACCGCCGGATTTTTACCGCAGATGCGCCGATATCTTTTCTGATGATTCGGCCCGCTCTGCAGCCGCTGCATTTATTATAATCTATGCCGTGAATTCATAAAAGGAGTTATTTGGATTTTATGTAAAGTTATTATGAAAAAAGTTGTTGTTCTGCTCTCGCTGCCGTCCAGCCCCGCAGCAGGGGAAAAAAATGACGGCATGATAATTTCGTCTCACACCGTCATTTTTATTTCTGCCCTTTTTCATGTCTGCCTGAATGATTGAACATTATTGAAAAACTGTTTTATGTCTTTTATATCTGCCCGGGCAAAACCTGCCCGGACAATCAGAACCTCAGGGTTATTTTTCAGTATCTGCGGAAGCTGCGGCTGCGGTTTCCCCGCCGGCCGGATTCGCATCGTCTGGTTTCTCTTCGCTGCCTTCTTCAGAGGATTCTTCACCGGCGATGTCAGTCCCGTCTGCCTCAGACGCTGCCGAAGTATCTTCATCTGCATCAGCTGCATCCGGCTCTGCCGACGTTTCTCCATCTGCATCAGCGGTCTCCGGTTCTGACGGATTTTCACACAATACCGCATCGGCGCATGATGCCGAATCTTCTGCTGCACAGACTTTACCTCCGGCAGCTGCAAACCCCGCATTCTGCAGTATATTCAGTATCTTTCCTGCTGCGAATACGATTACCGCATATATAAAATATCCTATCGGGTTAATCAGCAGATACTGCAGAATATCCAGCTTCATATCCGAAAGCTCCAGCCCGTATCCGTCAGCGTAGCTTTTAATCGAGATCATATTGTACACTATCATATAAATCCATATCGCTGCCAGAACTGCCGCGATAATGTAAAACGCCTTCACCAATCCTGACTTTTTCGTTTTCGTAATTGTTTTGTTTCTCTGTTTCATCTGGATCACCTCTCAAAACTATGCACTTTTATATATTATTCAAAACGCAGTCTTTTGCTTCTTCACGCTCTGCCGCCGACAATTATGATGCGGACCGGCGGGTATGCGATGAAGTCACTGCTTTTTTTCTATTATTTATCATGCATGTGTTGCTCATATGCGGTAAATGTACGAAAAATGTGTCTGTTTTTTCTTTTTATCTTCACAGAAAACCGCAGAAATTTCACTTTGCA